>JAFMSA010000426.1 GCA_017353855.1 Alphaproteobacteria bacterium | reverse complement strand
AAAGAGTCCTGAGTCACACCGGGGGCCTGCAGCAGTAGCCGGTTGAACGACTGATTCTCGCCTTGCGGCTGGCTTTCGATCGCCTGCCGGCCAAATTCATAGACCGTGGCGCCGAGGCTCGCTTGGATATTGCTGCGCGCTATGTCGAGCTGTTTCGCGAGCACATCGAGATCTAATGAAATGCTTTCTCCCGGAGATGGCTGTTGCTGCTCCGGAGATGGCGGCTGCTGCCCCGCGGATGGCTGTTCCTGCCCGTCGGCCGCGCCGGCGGCAAAAACCGGCGCCACCAAAGAAGCAATCGCAAACGCGCGCCTTGTCTCAACGTTCTTCATCGAGTTCCTTTTGTTCCTCTTCTTAATCGTGCTGTCCCGTGGGATAGGCGCCGATCCAATCCGGTCGGCGCGACGAACCACTGGATATGATATGATATGATATAACAATGCGACAGGTTGCGAAACCGTTTCGCGATTAACGAGTTTCGTTTTATCCTGCACGGCGAGTGGAAACGCCACAGGATGGCGAACATCGCGCTTGACACGCCCCACCAGCGGCGGCAGGGAAGTGATGGGACATCGGGTTAATCGTGTAGGGGGAGCGCAAATGTCGCGCCAGCATCATCCTCTCGGGCCCTGGCACCTGGACGAGGGCGGCCTGCGGCGGCGTCTCGATCGGCGCGCGCTGGTCCGCTCAGCGCTTGGCGCGGGCGCAGCAGCGGCTGTGCTGCTCGGCTCCGGTTCTGCCAAAGCACTGACGTCGGAGCCATTGTCGCCGACACTGGTCGGCGCGATCGCGCCACGCAACGGGGTGATCCCTTGGGCCGATCTGGCGCAGGTCGAGATCGCCGATGGCCAACAGCCGCAATTTTCGGCTGCGATCTCGCAGCTTAACGGCCGGCCGGTAGTCATCGAAGGGCACATGATGGTGCTTGATGATAACGATCCGCTGGATCGCTTTCTGCTGACTGCGTATCAGGCGCATTGTCCGTTTTGCATGCCCGGTGGGTTCGCTTCGATTATCGCCGTTCATGCGGAGAAACCAGTGCGAGTGACCGACCAGCCGCTGACAATGCGCGGCACTCTGCGCCTGCTAGGCGACAACAAGGATAGCCGGTTGCTTTACCGGCTCGACCAGGCAGCCGCAACTTGAGCAAGCCCTACACGCTCTGGCCCTTAGTGGGATTGAACAACACGCCAAGCAATTGTCACAAAATTCCGGCACTCAGAGCGGTGATCCAGAAACTGCTGGGCCAGTCGGTGTAAAAGGCGAGGGTGATTCCGGCCCAGGCTTCCGCCAGCGCAAACTCCACAGACAGCACTAAACCCGTCGCGACACCGGTCGCGACCTGCTGCGCCGCCGCTGCTGGCCCGACCGTCAACGCAAAGACCAGCAGCACGCCGACGAGCTGCACGCATCCCGCGGTCGCCAACGCCACGATCGCCGCAAAGAGCACCGAGTAAAGCCGCAGCGACACGCCCCCCGCCTCGGCCAATTCCGGCTGGAGGCTTGCGAACAGCAGCGGTCGGGAAATGACCGCAAGCATGATGACGCTGAGGGCGCCCAGTCCTAGCAGTGTCCATACCGTCCCATCATCGACGGCGAGCACGTTGCCGAACAGCAGCGCAGTTGCCTGTGTGGCGTAGGCCGTGAAGAAATGCAGGGACAGCAGGCCCAGGCCGAGCGCGAGTGCCAAAATGATGCCGTTGGCCACATCGCGTTGGAGCAGCCGCTCTGCCATCGCGCCCATGCCGATGCCGGCGGATACGGTCATGACTGTCAGCCCCCAGGGCGGCGGGACCCCAATCAGAACGGCGCCCGTGGCGCCAGTAAAGCCGACATGGGCCAAGACGTGGCCGGCGAAGGTCTGACGGCGCAATACGATACGAGAAAATATCCAACCAGCCCAGCGACGATCGCAACGATCGTCGACGCGGCGAAGGCATTACGCATGAAGTCGTAGTCAAGCATCGTGCGGCGACATCCCGAGCAGATCGTGCGCAGGCACAGGTTCGTGCTCGACATCGCGGCTGCCGGCCATCACGAAGATGCGGCCATTTAAACGGATGACGTCGAGCTCGGTGCCGTAAAGACGCGACAGCACCGAGCCGGTGATCACCTCATCGACGGTACCCAGCGCCGCCCGGCCGCGCCCAAGATAGAGCACACGGTCGGTAGCGCCGAGCAATGGGTTCAACTCGTGAGCGCTGAATAGGATGGTCACCCCAAGTTCTGTTTGCAGCGATTTTGCCAAGGCGACGGCGCTCGCCTGGAAATGCGGATCGAGGTTAGACATGGGTTCGTCGAGGAGCAGCAGCTGCGGGCGTCCGATGAGAGCCTGGGCAAGGAGCAGCCGCTGGCGTTCGCCACCGGATAACTCGGCGAGGGGACGGCGCCCCAGTTCCATGGCGCCGACCAGGCCCAGCACGCGGTTGACCTCGGCGCGCGCCGTCTTCCCGGGAAACGGCTTGCCGATCCGATGGCCATCGACGGCGCTGGCGACAAAGTCGCAACCGCTCAATCGCAGGTGACTGCCCGCGCCCCGGACCTGCGGCATGTAGCCGATCGCAGGATTGCCCCGTGCCGCCGGCCGCCCCAAAACGCGGATGGTGCCGCGGCTTGCCGGAATGAGCCCTAGGATGGCACGCATCAATGTCGTCTTGCCGGCGCCGTTCGGACCCAGCACGCCGACGAATTCGCCTGTCGCGATCTCGAGGGTGACGAGGTTCAGGACCTCGCGGCCGCCCAGCCGTACCGAGACGTCGTGGAATTCAATAGCGTTCACGGAACCTGCTTGTGAAGGGCCCGATCGACGGCATCAAGTTCGCTCATGATCCAGGCTTGATAGTCCTTCGCTGCGGGCTCGGTTTCGGCGGCTCCCACCACAGGAACGAATTAACCCCCGATTTCTCGGCCAGCGCTTGCATGTGCTTGGCGATCGGATCGGTGGCCTGGGCGTTGTAAATCAGCAACTTAACTTGGCCCGATGCGTGGTGAGGTCGCTTTGGAATGCCGCCACATCGCTGGCGCTGGGTTCGGTGTTGTTCATCACCGCAAGCTGGAAAGCCGGGTTCCTGACCTGCATGCCAAGGGCATCGAACACATAACCGAACACGGGTTCGGTCGCCGTGACCTCGAAGCCTTGATATTTGCTGCGGAGTTCCTCGATCTTTGCCTGGATGGGCTTGAACGACGCCTCGAAACGCGCAAGGCGCTGTTCGTAATCGGATTTATGTGCGCGGTCCTGCGCTATCAGCGTCTCGGCCAGAGCTTTTGCCAGCGGAGCATCGTCGCTGGGTCGTATCAGATGTGCGGGTTGTCGCCGATCTTCTTGCCAATCAAATCGGCGACGATGATGACGTTGCGATCAGCGGAGCGGGCGGCTTCAAGAAGCTTCTCCATCCACGGGTCGTAATCGAAACCCTTATAGATGACGATGCGCGCGGCCGAAATGTTCGGCCCACCGACGGGCTCACCTCGAACAGATGTGGGTCCTGGTCGGGGTTGCTGAGGATGCTGGTCACGGTAACATCGGGGCCGCCGATCTGCTTGGCAATGTCGCCATAGAAGTTTTCAGCGGCGACGATATTGACGGTATCGGCCCGCGCGACGGCGATCGTCGCGAGCACGCCGAAAAGTGCCCCCAGGAGGATATGACGCCTGGACGAATCTACTCCAATCCCGCGCGCCAGCCTTAGCAAGGTGCGCCATCCCACGGCGCGTCACTGCGGCAGATCAGGAGTTGGCTCACGTGGGGTGTGGTGAATGATCTCTTCTGTGGCGGGGACCCCAAGCAACAACACAGTCCGCAGCCGATCACAGTTGCACCCCGAAAAACGCGATGTCCTCTTCTCGAGGCCGCCTGGCGGCGCGCGCCCCGTCGGCCTCGCTCAGCCCCTCGGCCGTTACCAGCTTCAGCGTGTTATGCAAGGCGCCCTCGTCGAGGTCGCGGCCGATGAAGACGATCCGCGAACGGCGATCCGCGCTCGGCCATCGCCTGAGCTGAACGGTCGGACGGAAGACGTGTTGCACGCCGTGAATCACGACGGGGCCGGGAAGACCCTGAATGTTGAGGACGCCCTTGACCCGCATCAGGTCAGGCCCCTTGAAGGCAAGCATTACATCGAACCACGCATTAAAGGCATCGGCGAAGATCGGCGCGTCGAGCGTCAGGCAGAGCGCGCTGATATGGTCGTCATGCCGGTGGGCGTGGTCGTGATGGTTGTCCGCACCATGGTGTTCGCCGTGATTGTGATGAGCGTTGGCGGGTTCCCCGTAAGCCTCGGCACGCAGCCAGCGTTGAATGTCGAGGCTTTTGCTCTTCGGGTCGTAGAGGTCGCCGTCAAACAGTCGTGCGGGGTCGACCGCGCCGTTTACAGCGAGGAGCACTGGCGCTGCCGGATTGAGCGCGCGTAAGCGTTCGATCAGAGCTTCGGTATCGACAGGCGCGGCAAGATCGGTCTTGGTCAGCAGGAGCCGATCGGCGACAGCGGCCTGCTTGACCGACTCGATCTGCCGGTCGAGGATCGTCTGAGCCGTCGCCGCATCGATCGTCGCGATGACACCGTCAAGACGGTAGCAGGCAGCGAGCAACTCATCGGTGCCGGG
>JAFMSA010000425.1 GCA_017353855.1 Alphaproteobacteria bacterium | reverse complement strand
GCGATGAAGCGACGTCCAACCCGCAGAGCAGCACCGTACATACCGTTTCAGGCCGAGGCAGGACCTTTATCGTCACCTCCTCGAGCGCGGCGAGGGTTCCGTAGGAACCCGCCATCAGTTTGCACAGATCGTACCCGGTGACGTTTTTGACCACTTTCCCGCCGGCTTTGAAGACCTCACCGCGGCCGCTCACGCCCCGAAATCCTAGGAAATAGTCGCGCGCCGCCCCCGCCTTGATGCGGCGGGATCCCGAGAGGTTGCACGCGAGCGCGCCGCCGAGCGTCCGCCGGCCGGCTGCCGTCTGCGGCAGACCAAGCAACGGACCCCAATCGGGCGGCTCGAAGGCGAGCATCTGCCGCGCCGAAGCCAGCGCGGCCTCGATCTCCTCCAGTGGGGTCGCCGCTCCGGCGGTAAGGACCAACTCGCTGGGCTGGTAATCGCGGATTCCGCTAATCCGCGACAAATCGAGGGTATGCGGCAACTGCAGCGGCCGCCCAAGATCGCGTTTGGAGCCCCCTGCAACCAGCTCGAGCGGCTCCTCTGCGGCGAGCCCCTCGGCAATTGCGTCTCGCAACTCTCCCAGATCGGCGGGGGCGAAGCGGCTCATGGCCCCCGGCCCCGTTCAAAAACGCGGCAGTTCGGGAAACGGCAACCGGCCGGCACGGACATGAAGGCGGCCCAGCTCCGCGCAGCGGTGCAGCCGGGGAAAAACCTTGCCGGGGTTCAGAAGGCCGTCAGGATCGAACGCACATTTCAGGCGCTGCTGATGCGCCAGGTCGCTGTCGTCGAACATCGCGCCCATCAAATCTCGCTTTTCGACACCGACCCCGTGCTCGCCGGTCAATACGCCACCGACCTCGACGCATAGTTTCAGGATATCGACTCCAAAGGCCTCCGCCCGCCCAACCTCGTCCGGCTTGTTGGCATCGTAGAGAATAAGCGGGTGAAGATTGCCGTCACCGGCATGAAACACGTTTGCGACGCCGAGCCGGTACCGCTCCGAGAGCGCGCGCATGCGGTTGAGCACATCGGCCAGGCGCGCCCGCGGAATCGTGCCGTCCATGCAATAATAATCAGGCGAAATCCGACCGACTGCCGGAAAAGCGGCCTTGCGCCCGGACCAAAATGCAAGCCGCTCCGCCTCGTCTCGGCTGATCCGGACCACGCAGGCACTGTGCTGGCGGGCGATCGCCTCTACCTTCTGGATCAGATGATCGATTTCTGCCGGCGCGCCGTCTAACTCGACGATCAGCAGCGCCTCGACATCGAGCGGATAACCGACCTTTACGAAAGCCTCGGCCGCGTGAATCGCCGGCCGATCCATCATCTCCATCCCGGCCGGGATGATGCCTGCGGCGATGACCGCAGCGACGCAGTTGCCGGCGTCCGCCGTCGTCGGGAAGCCGATCAGCAACGCCCGAGCTGCCGTGGGTCTGGGCAGAATGCGCACCGTAACCTCGGTAACGACGCCGAGCAGCCCCTCCGAACCGGTCATGACACCGAGTAGATCATAGCCTTCGGCGTCCAGGTGCTTGCCGCCGAGGCGAACCACCTCGCCATCCATCAGCACCATCTCGATGCCGAGAAGGTTGTTCGTGGTCAGCCCGTATTTAAGGCAGTGCACGCCGCCCGAATTCTCGGCTACATTGCCGCCGATCGTGCACGCAATCTGGCTCGACGGGTCGGGCGCATAATAAAAGCCGGCATGTTCGACCGCCTTGCTGATCCCCAGATTGGTGACACCCGGCTGTGCAACAACGCAGCAATTCTCGTAATCGATATCGAGGATGCGGTTGAACTTGGCGAGACCGAGAAGCACGCCGTCCGCCAGCGGCAACGCGCCCCCCGACAGCGAGGTGCCGGCCCCGCGCGGAACCACCTTGACGCCCATTCGCTTGCAGTAGCGTAGCACGGCCGCAACCTGTTCGACGGTCGCGGGCAGCACGACCACCAGTGGCAACTGCCGGTACGCGGTCAGCCCGTCACTCTCATAAACCCGGCGCTCGGGCTCCGAAACAATTACCCCCTCGCCGGACACAATCCCGCGCAGCGCCTCCACGATCTCCGCCCGGCGCTCAATGGTTGCCGCATCCGGCGTCGGCATCCTCATCGACGCGGCCCGAAAGCCGTTTCCGCGGTCCCCCGCTCAGCCCTGGCGCGCCTTGTATCGCGGATTGACCTTGTTAATAACGAAGACGCGCCCCTTGCGCCGCACAATGCGGCTGCTCTTGTCGCGCTTCTTGAGCGATTTCAAGGAATTGACGATTTTCATACCGGTGCCGTGTCCCTTCGCCGAATTCAGAAAATAGGAAGCGGATTTGACGAAGTCAAATTCACCAACGCCTCACATTGTGCTCAGGAGGAGGCGGTCGCCAAGCTTGTTTCAGGCCTTCGCGGTTCTGCGGCATCGTTGCGGCCGGAGAGGAAGGCCTTGATATTGCGGGTGGCCTGGCGCAGCCGCTGGCGGTTCTCGACGAGAGCGATGCGAACAAAGCCTTCGCCGTATTCGCCGAACCCGACGCCAGGCGACACCGCGACGTTCGCCCGCTCGAGCAGGAGCTTCGAGAAAGCCAGGCTGCCGATCGCCTGAAATTGCGCCGGGACCGGCGCCCACGCGAACATCGTCGCCTCGGGCGGCGGAACCGGCCAACCGGCCTGCCGTAATCCGTCGATCAACACGTCGCGCCGGGCGCGGTAGCGTTCGCGGGTTTTGAAAATGCAGTCCTGGGGACCGTTGAGCGCTGCCGTCGCCGCCACTTGTATCGGCGTGAAGGCGCCGTAGTCGAGGTAAGATTTGACCCGCGTCAATGCCGCGATGAGGCGCGCATTGCCCGCGGCGAAGCCGATACGCCAACCGGCCATCGAATAGGTCTTGCTAAGCGAGGAAAATTCCACCGCGATATCGCGCGCACCCGGCACCTCGAGGATCGAAGGCGGCTTGCCGTCGAAATAGATCTCGGCATAAGCGATGTCGGACAGCACGACGATTTCGTGCTTGCGGCAGAACGCAACGATTTCACGATAGAAATCGAGGTCGACGGTCTGCGCCGTGGGATTGGCGGGGAAATTGAGAACGATCGCGACCGGGGGCGGCACGCTATGCCGCACTGCCTTTCTGAGCTCCCCGAAAAAGTCGAATTCCGGGCCGACCGGCACATGGCGGACCGACGCGCCCGCCATGATGAATCCGAAGGCATGGATGGGATAGCAGGGGTTCGGCACGAGCACGATATCACCGGGCGCGGTGATCGCCTGGGCAAGGTTGGCGAGCCCTTCCTTGGAACCGAGCGTTACGATGATCTCCCTTTCGGGATCGAGCTCGACCCCGAAGCGGCGCGCATAATATCCGGCGCAGGCGCGCCGAAGCCCTGTGATGCCGCGCGATACCGAATACCCGTGGGCTTTCGGGTTCTGCGCGGCCTCGATCAGTTTGGCGACAATATGGGGCGGCGTCGGGCCGTCGGGATTACCCATGCCAAGATCGATAACGTCGCGGCCTGCAGCTCGTGCGGCCGCCTTCAGCGCATTGACCTCGCTGAAGACGTAGGGCGGAAGACGTTTGATGCGATAGAAATCTTCAGACATGATGGGCGGCTGCAACAGGATCGTCCCTTTTTAGGCTGACAAGCCGCGTTTTGCGAGCCCCATGCTGCAACGCGTGCCCTCGCCTGCCGACGGCATCTTCCTTACTCGCCGGCAAACAGCCGCGCAGAATCCTCCGTCAGTCGCGTCTGAAGGTTGATCTCATCAGCAGCTCATCGGCTCCCGGCGCGTCACATCACAGTTATCACGAGCGATCACCTAAAGGCCGTCGCGGCCCGCCTTGATCGTCCCGTCGCCGATGTCGATTTTTTTGCGGGGCAATTCCGCGGCCCGGTAACGAGCTGCTCATCAATGAGGGCATCAAACTGCACAAAGCGGCAACCGCCCAAACTTTTTTGTACGGTGCCCTTTGAGCGCAGACAGGACGGAGGCCTTGGTGCATGAAAAAAGCCGTGGAGTCCCGCGTCCATACCGCATCGCAACAGCCCGGATGACGGGCAGATGGGCCTGATCGAGACCGTTGCGGCGTTTGGCTTGTGTGCGCTCGTGCTGGGTGCTGCAATCGTTCTCGACCGGCGGCCTTATACGCCCGGAAAGCTCAATTACGTCCCGCTGATGATCATATGCGCGGCGGCACTCCTCCTGTTCGCCCGGCACCTGCTGACGCTGATCATGTAAGCAACCCCACGATAAATCCGGGGGCTTTCGGTAACTCGGAAGCCCGTTAAGTTTAAGTTGGCCGGGAAGTTCAAGACCGACGTCTGAATGCCCACTCAGTTCGGACCCCTCGAAAGACCGGCAGTAGACAACCCCCGGAGCGGGGACGAAACGGGCCTGTCTGAAACGCTGCTGCCCGACAACATTGGCGAGAGTGAGGTGGCACACGCACCTGTCACAAGGTCCGTAAGCACCCATAGAGACGACGTTGAGCGTATTCGTTCTGGATAAGCGGCACTATCCGTTGAGGCCTTGCTCCGAGAAGCGGGCCAGACATCTTCTGCGGCGCAGGAAAGCCATCGTGCACCGGCGCTTTCATGGCGCGTTTGGAGACCCGACAGCGCGG
>JAFMSA010000424.1 GCA_017353855.1 Alphaproteobacteria bacterium | reverse complement strand
CAGCGAGAGTTGGGGCGCGCCAAAGACGACAACGTCGAGCTTGTCATCACGCGCCGCATAGCGCGCGAGAAAGGCTGTGATCTCGGCACGGCCGATTGCGGTCACGGCGGCCGGTGGCCCCGCGAAGGACGGTTCCTCGGCGGTGATCCCCGGCATGTGAAACAGTGCGACCGACCCGAAGCTTGCCAGTGCGGTCCCGAAATGCTTTAGCGCGTCGCTGTTGGGTGGGGTCTCGACGCCTTCGATGAGCGGCACTTCCCAATAGGAGCCGCAGGCCTCGCCCACGATGCCGCCCAACGCGCCCCATTCACTGAAATCGGCGGGCATCGCCGTCAATCGAAATCGCCTTGTGGCCCGGCGGCGCGCGTCGAGGTGAAAGCCGTAGCGCGGGGTGCGGCCGGTCAGGGCCGCAGCCAATGCCGACGGTCCGCCCTCGAAATTGCTGCGGGCCGCGAGCATGCTGTTCGAGTAGATAACGACCCCGGTATCGCCATAGGCGAGGTGCTCGCCGCGGATTGGCGCCAGGATCGTCTGGTAATTGATGCAGGTGTCCGTCATCAGTACGCCGAGGGCACGCAGCGCCTCGATCGCGCGCTGCTCCAGCGCCGCCATCTGCTCCGTCTGCCTGAGCCGCCGATAAACCGCGAAATCGATGCCGCGCGGGTCGGTGATTGTCGGCACCCGGACCCGTCGTTCGGCCTCCGGTGCCGCCGCAAGGCTTTCGAGAAACCGCACTCCGGCCTCCCCCAACGACTCCGTATCCGCCATCACGTGGGCGTGTGACACCGGGACGAAATCTGCGGCGTCGAAAAACTCGCCGACTGCTATCTGATGGCAGATTGCCCAGCGGCGGACCGCGCCGAACTCGCCCGCCAGCATCGTTCGTTCGTCGTCGTTTAGCCGCATCCGGAAGCGGTTCGGGCTAACTTTATGAAGACCTGTCTGCGAAGGCGCGTCCGTAGCGGGCGAACACCTCGTTGAATTGGCGCACGGCGGCACGCGGACCCTGAGGATGGGACCAGATCGCGCTGATGACGGCGAGGAAGTCGGCGCCCGCTTCAACGAGCGGTCCGCAATTCTGCTGCGTGATGCCGCCGATCGCGCAGCATGGAACCACTGTCGTCTCGCTCCAGTCGCGCAGCACCTCAGGGTCGGCTCGGTGCTTGGCGGCCTTTGTCGTACTTGGGAAGAAGGCGCCGAACGCGACATAGTCGGCACCGGCCTCGGCCGCGGTAAGAGCGCGGTGCCGGCTGGCGCCGCAGGTAACGCCGACGATGCGGTCCGGGCCGAGCAGCCGGCGCGCCTCGGCGTACGGCATATCTTCCTCGCCGACATGCACGCCGTCGCAATCGAGCTCGGCAGCGAGGTCCGGACGATCGTTCATGATGAACGCGATCCCCCGGTCCTGGGCCAGCGGCTTCAATGCCCTCGCAGCGCGGCGGATCGCATCGTCACCGGCATCCTTGAGCCGCAATTGCACAGAAGCAACGTCGCCCCCGGCGAGCGCCTCCTCGAGGTCTTTTGCGAACCGGTCCGGGTCGAGTGCGGGCGGCGTGATCAGATAGAGCCGCGTCGTCGCCCGCGTCTCGCCCTGCGATGAAGGACTCAATCTCTCCCCTGGTAGATTTTGATGATCTTGCCAAGCATATCCAACGCCTGGTCTTTCGGCCGCTGGAAGGTATTGCGGCCGATGATCGAACCGTTGCCGCCGCCGTCGCGGATCGCGCGGACCTCGGCGAACACGCCGTCGAGGTCCTTTGCCTCGCCGCCCGAGAAAACGACGATGCGCCGGCCGTTAAATGCCGACTGTACGACGTGACGGATGCGCGCGGCAGGGGTCGATATGTCGATGTCTTGTTTCTCGTAGGCCGCCTTGGCCGCGGCGAGCTCGAGATGCTGCGTCGGCGGCTTGACCTTGATGATATGTGCACCGAGCTGCGCGGCCATTTGGGCGGCATAGGCGCAAATGTCGATCGCGGTCTCGCCCTCTCGCGAGAGGTTCCCCCCTCGCGGATAGGACCAGATCACGACCGCCAGACCGTACGATTTCGCCTCGCACGCCATCTCCGCAATATCGCGCATCTGATCGTAGGCGCCATCCGAGCCGGGATAGATCGTAAAGCCGATTGCCGAGCAGCCGAGGCGCAGCGCGTCCTTGACATTGGCAGTGACCGCCTGCGTCGCGTTTTCCTTGAGACGCGACATGCTGTTGGCATTGTTGAGCTTGAGAATGGTCGGGATCCGGCCCGCGAAGGTGTCCGCTCCGGCCTCGATAAATCCCAGCGGCGCCGCATAGGCGGACAGGCCGGCTTCGAGCGCCAGTTGATAATGGTAATGCGGGTCGTAGGCCGGCGGGTTCGGCGCAAAGCTGCGCGCCGGACCATGCTCGACCCCCTGATCGACGGGCAGGATTACGAGCTTGCCGGTGCCGCCGAGCCTGCCTTGCAGCAGAATACGGGCGAGGTTCGCCTTGGTGCCCGGATTATCGCTCTCGTAATGACTGAGGATCCGCTTGACGGGATCGGTGAGTTCCATCGGCTGTTCCTTCCTGGCGAATGGGCGGCGCGCCCTGATCAACAGACGCCCAGTCCCGCTTTTTTATCAAACCGGCCGCAGTTAGGCGAGAACCTCGGCGCACCCTGAAGGCAGCCAAGGAGGTGATAGAGCGGGCCCTCATCCAACCAGCCCGAGAAGGCTCGCTGAAACGCCTCGCCTTCTCTTTCGCACTCCTCGCACCGGGCGGACAGCTACGCAGTGTGCGGGCCCAGGGAGCGCCACCGGGCCTCCCGGTGCGCGGCAGCCGATGCCGGGCTGTCCGGTGGGGTCGCGGCTGGCAACCTAGGACGGCTCCGAAAACTTCCTCGGTCAGCGTGGCGGCGAGCGCGAGCAAGAGGCCTTTGTGAGAGTTGCGGGCACCGTTCGACCCGCCCTCATGCGAAAAGGCCGCTGCGAGAGATTTCGCCTGCTTCAAGAAGCCGCTAGCTTGACCTCGGAGCAGCAGAAAGGAGTTCAAACGATGGCACTTTCCGATGTTAAGGCACTGACCTTCGATGTCTTCGGGACAGTGGTGAACTGGCGCGACAGCATCGCCCGCGAGGCCAAGAGTTCTCTGGCGGCAAAGGGATACGACGAGGACTGGCACGCTTTTGCGGACCGCTGGCGGGCGCGCTATCAGCCCGCGATGGAGGAAGTGCGCACGGGCGGGCGTCCGTGGGTCAAGCTCGACGATCTGCATCGGGAGAATCTTGTCGAACTCCTGAGGGAGTCCGAGATTGCCGGATTGAGCGAAAGCGATATCGACCACCTCAATCGCGCCTGGCACCGGCTCGATGGGTGGCCGGACAGCGTTGAAGGCTTGACCCGGCTTAAGCGCAAATTCATTCTTGCGACATTGTCGAATGGCAATGTAGCGCTGATGGTCAACATGGCCAAATACGCGGGATTGCCGTGGGATGTGATCCTCGGCGCCGAGGTGGCTCACGCCTACAAGCCGCAGCCGGAAGCCTATGACCGCAGCGCCGCGCTGCTCGATCTGAGGCCAGACCAATGCATGATGGTGGCGGCGCACAATGGCGATCTCGTCGCGGCGCGCAGCCGCGGCTTTCACACCGCCTTTGTCAGTCGGCCGCTCGAACACGGCCCGGGTAAGACCAGGGATGTCAAAGCCGAGCACGATTTCGACGTGATCGCCGACGATTTCATCGACCTCGCAGTCAAACTCGGCTGCTGAAGAACCATCGCGGAGGCCGTCGGCTCGGATCGGGTCCTTGGAATAGCTTGGATTTACTGTTTCGGGGAAAAAATAAATTGAACTTTCAAGCTGTTTTGAGCCGCGGGAACAGTGCACTCCGGAGTGCCGCACGGTCCCGCGTTCGCATGTGACCGCTGTCGCGATGCACGTTCATGAATGTTTTTGAAGAGCGGTTGTACCGGTCCTCTGTGCGACAGTCGGGACATGTCCGAACGATAGGCTTTCTCACCCGCCGTCATGTCTGCAAAGGTGGTAGCGATAGAGAGCCGGCGTGAAATGAGCTTGCGCATCGGGGACAGCCTTAGGTGAGACTATCGTCCAGGCTCAAAGTCCGCCGGCTCCGGTGCGCGGCTGCCGCGCAGTCCCAGCCGCGCAAGCCGCGGCAACACCTCGGTGCAAAAGTACGGTAACTCCTCGAGATAATTGACGAAGGAGACCGCAATCCCTCTGAGACCCAATGCGGCCAGCCGGTCCAGATCCCGCGCTACCAAATCGGGATCGCCGACGATGGGCAATCCGCCCATGCCGTTGGCCTGGTGATTTCGGATGCGCTGGAACTCTTCCGGTGAGTGCGTTAGCGGCGTGATGTTCTTCATTGCGAGAATGTTGTCGACCGCCGCCCAGTCCGCGTGGTCGACGATCGCATCCCGATAATAGTCCTGCGCCTGCCGGACTGTGGGTCGGCAGGTCACAACTCCCACTGTGTAGACGTCGATCTCGTGGTGTGCCTGCTGCGCAAGCGCCCGCACGTGCTTGATGTGATCTGCCGTCTCGTCGAACGAGATGCCGTGCGGGATTGTCGAAAACAGCGCGTCGCAGTTTCGAATCGCGAACGCCTGCCCGGTTGCCGATGCGCCCG
>JAFMSA010000423.1 GCA_017353855.1 Alphaproteobacteria bacterium | reverse complement strand
TGGGGCCCGCGGCTGCGGCTTCACCGACCAGTAGCCGGTGTCGCCTTCATCGGGGCTCTCGAGAAACAGAGGGCGGTGGAGAAACCAGGCGATGCGCCGGCCGTTCGCGTCCGCCATTGCCGCTTCGAGCCACCTCGCCTGCGCTGCCTCCTCGGGCTCGCCGCTGCCAAGCAGCATCGCGTCGAGGCCGATCAGCCGGTGCCCCCGGACGTCCTCCAACCACCAATCCCGACCGAAATGAGCACGCCAGCGTGCCAGCCGCGTGCGGTTTACCGGCTGGCGCGCGTCTGCGGGATCGCCGACATCGTGATTGCCGGGTACCGCGCGAAACGGGACGGCCAATTTGCTCATCAACTCTGCAGCATAGCTTAAGTCTTCTTCAACGCCGGCACCGTCGACCGTGACGTCGCCGGTGTGGATAACGAGATCGGGACGCTGCTCGCCGATCCACGCTGCAAGTGGCGCCCAGTTATCGGCGAAATGCGACTTGCGCGGGCTCAGATGCGTATCCGATATCTGAATTATGCGTGGCATTTCTGCTAACGCGGGTGAGGGTGCGCTCGCATTGCGATCAACCGCATGCGTTTCCGAAAAGAAAGGCTGCCAGATCGGGCACGCGCGCGAAGACGTGCGGGCATCCGGCCGCGATCAGCTGGTCGCCGTGGCCGGCGGGGCAATGGCTGCCGCCGCAAAACCCCACGACCGGCATACCGGCTGCGATCGCAGCCTCGACGCCGGTGATGCTGTCTTCGACGACGAGGCAATGTTCGGCCGGCGCGTCGAGCTGGCGGGCTGCGAACAGGAAGAGGTCCGGCGCGGGCTTGCCGCGCTCGACCTGCGAGGCGCTGAAAACATGCGGATCGAACAGCGGTAGCAGACCGGTCACCGCCAGCGCGTGACGGACCCGTTCGAGATGGCTGTTGGACGCGACGCAGCGCAACCCCGGCAACTTCGCCAGGAGTGTCTCGATCCCCGGGATCGGTAGTAAGTCGCGCTCGAAGGCGATGTCGACCCGGGTGCGCATGCGCTCGAAAAAGCGGTCGGGCAAAGGGCGTGCGAACCGCGTTTCGATCTCGGCGGTGAGGGTCTGGCGGTTTTTTCCGATCCCGAGAACCATGGCTTCGTCGATCGTCGTCGGAAAACCCGCCGCGATCAGGCATTCGCCGAGGACGCGCCCGAAGATGACCTCGCTGTCGATCAGCACACCGTCGCAATCGAAGATGACAAGAGCGGCCACGGGAGTTCTTTCGGCGGGCTGGCGGTCCGCAGCGTATATGACCGCGGATGGAGAGCGTGTCATCCCCCCGGCGGTCGAAGCCTGCGTTGCGAGCGCCGGCGGCCGCCCCGAAGCGGAACGGCACCCCGGTTTCGACAAGAAAGCGCGGTCACGTCGTGCTCGTGCCGTCGCGGCAGATTGTGATGCCCGAACGATCGCTTCGGTTGCGCGCGCCCGCCGCAAACGAGAGTGATCCCGGATCGGCCGGTTCAGCCGCGGCCGATATAGGGCATTTTTGTCGCCATCACGGTCATGAACTGAACGTTGGCGTCGAGCGGCAAGCTCGCCATGTAGACGATCGCGCGAGCGACGTGCTCGACATCCATGCGAGGCTCGCCTTCGACCCGACCGGTAGCCTGCAAACGACCGTGCGCGGTGTCCTCGTTGCGGGTCGTCGCCGCATTGCCGATATCGATCTGGCCGCAGGCGATGTCGTAGTCGCGGCCGTCGAGCGACAAGGACCGTGTGAGCCCGGTCAGCGCGTGCTTCGTTGCGACGTAGGGTGTGGAATGCCGCCGCGGCACATGCGCGGAGACCGAGCCATTGTTGATAATGCGGCCGCCGCGCGGCTGCTGCTCTTTCATGATGCGGAAAGCGTGCTGTGCGCACAGAAAGGAGCCGGTGAGGTTGACAGCCACGACATTCGACCACTGCTCGTAGGTGAGGTCCTCGAACGGAATGCCGCGGGTGCTGATGCCCGCATTGTTGAACAGCAGGTCGATGCGGCCATAGGTTTTCTTGACCGCGTCGAATAACGCGGCGATCGAGGCCGGATCGGAGACATCGGCCGGCACGACCAGGCTACGCGACGGCGGCGCATTGGCGAGCGCGGCGGTTTCCTCGAGCATTTCGCGGCGGCGGCCGGCGAGCACGATGGTGAACCCGGCTTCCAGCAATGCGCGCGCCGATGCGCGCCCTATGCCGCTTCCGGCCCCGGTAATGACGGCTATGTTGCCCCGTGTCTGCATCTCGCGATCCTTCTACGCTAATTGGTGCAGGGCGACCGATCGGCTGGGAGATACGAGCTCGTCCTGCGCCGCGACCAGCGCCAGTTCGCCGTCCATAGAGCGCATCGTGGCCTCGATCACGCCGTAAATCGCGGCAACAGTGGCGGCAAGCGCCTCGGCAACTGGTTTGGATTTGAGGAGCCAGCCGAGAAAGAGCGCCGCAACCGCGTCGCCGCAGCCGGTCGCTTCGACGGGCAGCATTGGCGTCTCGACGGCCCAGACGCCATCGGGTCCGGCGGCGACAGCCGTGACGCGATCGGGAGCGAGGTCGAGGCTTGTGACGAGCACGATGCGCGGCCCGCGTTTGCGGAGCGCGGCGGCAGCCGCGCTCGCTTCGGCGAGCGTAGCGACACGCCCGCCGGTCAACCATTCGAGCTCGAAACGGTTTGGCGTGACGATGTCGGCCACCGGAAGCGCGCGATCGCGGTAGAATTCGGGGATGCCGGCGCGAACATACCATCCCGGCCCGATGTCGCCCATGACGGGGTCACAGGCAAATAGCGCTCGCGGGTTGGCCTGCTTGATCCGAGCTATAATATCGAGCAGGACCGGGCCGACCTCGGCCGCGCCGAGATAGCCGGACAGCACGGCGTCGCAGCGCGGCAAGACGCCCAGTTCCGCAATGCCCTCGAACAGGCTTGCGATCTGGGCGGCCGGGACGGCATCGCCCCGCCATTTCCCGTACCCCGTATGGTTCGAGAAAGCGACGGTGTTGAGCGACCAGGTTTCCAACCCCAGGCGCTGCAGCGGGAACAGAGCTGCAGAATTGCCAACGTTGCCGCAGGCGACCCAGGACTGGATTGACAGAACAGTCGGCATCTCAGTGCGGGTTCGAATTGATCCGGTCGTAGACGCGCTTGATGTTGAGAAAAATGATCACGCCGCTGGCGATAAACAGCGCGATACCGGCTGAGTGCATTGCACCGCTCTCCCAGCCGTGCGCGAGTAACAAGCCGGCGAGCCCTGTCACCGCAAAAATCGGGATCACGAGGGCGAGGTTCCACATATCATCGACCAACAGAAAATTGCCCCAGCCGAACTCTCCGCCGTCGAGTTGACGCTTGAGCCGCAAAAACGCCATCGCGATCGCCGCGAGGCTCAGCAAGATGCCGCACGTATAGTCACCGGGCTCGGTGGCATGGCTGGCAACGAACGCGCCGACAACGGCGAGGACGCCGAATATCAGAAGTTCCAGCCAAAAGCCGAGCCATAGCCAGAAAGCGTGTTCTGCGTCGTCAGGCCTTCGGCTCGGTTCGCGCATCCCCTCTCCTCCCCGGGGCAGTCTAACGTATTCCGGCGGCCGGATGGTCAAGCCAGATGCCGCAGCGCAAGGCCCTCGCTCTCTCACAATGGGATTGCCGGACTTGCCCCGGCAAGCGCGCTCATGCCGACCTCGACGGCCGGCCCGGTTTGTTTGAAGACGATCAGCCGGTCGCCCCCGACCCCTGCGGAGGATTGCCTCGACGACCGCAGTAGCGAATTGGGCGGTCCCGCCGGATCCGCAGCGACTGCCGGCTCGACGGCAGTCGCCCTGGGCCGCGCCTGTCGCAGTTCACCAAAAAGCCGCGCGGAACCGATCACCACCGCCGTCTCGGGATAGACCGACCGCACCGGTGCAGGCGTGAGACCGGAGGACAGCGGGACCCAATGGGACATCATTCGGGCCGCGGGCGAACATCACCTGCCAACTCCAGGTCCTGACGACGACGCTGACGACCAGCGCAACGATCACGGCTATCTTAATCGCGCGCGTCGCAGGGCGCGCACCATGACTAAGGCGACCGGATAGGTTGAGGATTGCGGCGAGAGCCGTTGTCCGCAGGGTGATCCACGTGCAGATCGAAGAAACGCCGGTAACGTTCCCGGTTCGGGGCAGCTGGCGCTCTTTTGCGGCGACCGGATCAAGAAGCTGCGGCTGATCAAAGCGGCGGCAGGCAGTGCAGAAATGATCGCCAGATTGTCAGGATCGGGCAGCAATTCGCCCGCGGGAACGAGCAGAGAGCGCAAGATCAGCCGCGCGGCGCCGAGAGGCCGGCGCCAGAGAGGGATGGACGGTGAGCGGGTTTGCGCCTCTCAATCGGCGGCTCTCGCCTGGTGAGATTGGAGTTCCCTTCGGGGGTAGGGCGGCAAGGCGCGTGCCAGCGTGGGCTTGCTTCTGCTTGCCCGATCCGCCCGGGGTGGGCAACTTCCAGCCAGAGGTGCCGTTGACCGTACATTCATCGCAAAATTCCACGGGGAGACCGCCGATGCCCGCCACGCTTCGTCCGCGCCGCAGTTTCCTCTATATGCCCGGATCGAACCCGCGGGCGCTGGAAAGGGCCCGCAGTTTGCCTG
>JAFMSA010000051.1 GCA_017353855.1 Alphaproteobacteria bacterium | reverse complement strand
CCGCCCGTTATGAGCAGCGTGATTATTGAGGTTGCAATCGCTAATCTACGCATTAAGCGGATCCTTCGTCGGCATATCTACGCACCCCGGCAATCGATGGCGCGCACCGTAACGCAACAGCAATGGCATTACCATAGCCCTCACGGCGTCGCCGTTTCATGTCAAGCCGATCTTGCACGCACGCGGCGGCGGGTGTTTCCCTCGCCGGGGCTGACGAAACCGCACGCCTGGCTGGGAGTGAGCGAATGGATCCATTGGCGAGGATCAACGAAACGAAACTGCCATTCGCCGAGTTGCTCGGCATCGAGGTTGTCAGCGCCTCGCCTGACAGGATCGTAGCGCAAATGGTCGTGCGCGAGGAGCTGTGCACAACTCCGGCCGTAGCGCATGGCGGCGTAATAATGGCCCTCGCTGATACGCTGGGTGCGATGGGCACGATCGTCAACCTGCCGCAAGGGGCCGGGACTACGACGATCGAGAGCAAGACCAATTTCGTCGCACCCGCACCGGTCGGGAACCGGCTGATCGGCGAGGCGACGCCGATCCACCGCGGCAGACGGACGATGATCTGGCAGACACGCATCTCGACCGCCGACGGCAGGCTCGTCGCTGTCGTGACGCAAACCCAGCTCGTGCTTTAGGGTTTAGGCCGTCCCAGGCGATGCGGGTGCGGCCTCAGCGGGTATCGTGAGGCGAGGGGCTGCGCGTTCCGTCTAAAGAAAGTCACGGACCCTCTCGAGCTCGTCGAGGCTCGAGGCGGGAGAAACAATCAGCACCTCGTCGAAGCCGATCTGCTCGATGCGCTTGAGCCGCTGCCTCGCATCGTCGGGCGGACAGACGAGCGAAACTCTTGCCCGCTCGGCAAGGCTGCCCGGTTCCGGCTGGTTGCGAAGTTCGACAACGACGTTGGCCAGGACGGCGTTGGTGCCGCCGGCTTCTCGATACAGGCGCATGCCGTTTTCAAGATCCTCCCAGCTGCTGTAGAGGCCGGAGGCGATCCAGCCCTGGCACTGCTTCGCGGCGTAATTGATCCACTTCGGGCTGCGCCAGGCGCCGAGCAGCACCGGAGGCCCGCCCTCATATCCAGGCCATGGCGACAAGCTGCCGCCATTGAGCGCTTCGCCACGCCAGGCGCGTCGCATGACATCGAGGGAGTTCATCAACGTCCGGAAACGCTGATCATAGTCGGCACCCAGCAGATCGAAATCGGCGCGCGTCGATCCGCTGCCGACGCCAAGGCGCAGGCGGCCGCCGGACAGCGCCTGAACCGACGCAACGCGATGCGCGAGGTCGATAGGATTGCGCAGCGAGACCTGTAGCACCGCCGTGCCGAGTTCGACCCGCTCAGTGGCGGCCGCCAGGACCCCCAGCGCGACGAGAGGGTCCAAAGTAGGCCATCCGCGACCGAGCGAGTCGGTGACCCAGATTCCCGGAAATCCGCGTTTTTCGATCCGGCGCGCGTAATCGACGATGCGAGCGAGCGGCCGATCGCGCGGCTCCGTGCCAGCGCGCAGGAAGTTCACGATACTCAACCGCATGACCACCTACCGATCGGAAGCTTTGGCGACACGCACTCCTCCTTTGCTCAACCGCAAGAGCCAATTTCTATCCGATTGGCGCCGTGATACCGCGATAATCCCAACAGCCGCCCGCTCGAGCGGGCGTTCCGAGGGCACGCGGCAATGCCGATCGCATGAGCGTTCAGCGCTTCGAAATTGTCTTTCCCGGAGACAGCGCGCTAGGCGTGCGGATTCCGGGGGGCGGCGGTGACGGCCGAGCCCGGCCGGTTCGACCTAATCAAAAACTGCCCTACGGACCCGGCAGAATGCAAGAGATCTGCAACGATCGCCAACAGCCGACTGGTTCGGACTGCCGCACCCGGGAACCGGGTGGGACCTCCTGGAGACGGCGCTCCGACAGCGCCACGCGATCACGGGTCGAGCGATGATCACGCGAAGCGGGCTTGCGAATTACCGCCGGTTGCGGCAGGCGGATCACGTCGAATTCACGGGCTGCAAGACAGGGAGCGGGGGTCCTGGTCCGACCCCGATCTCGTGTTCAAGATATCCGGCGGTTGCGATACCCGCCTGGCCGCGCTCGACACATGGCGGTCATCATGGCGGCCGGGCGAAGCCCGAGACGCCGAGCGGACAGCCGGCGATCCATCACCGTATCGAGCGCCATCCCTATCCGAATGATCGAGAACCGGTCGTGATGGCTGGCTGCGCCCGCCCGGCAAAATGGCGCCGGTAGCGCGCGCCTTGAAATCGAAAAGGGCAGCGTCCTCGTTTCCGAGTTTCCCCCGCAGCTTGTCGGCGCATCTTGACAAGCCGCAATACCGCAACCGTGGTGCGGCAAGCCTCGCCGCTCGATTGCCGCGTCGGCGGCGCTGAACCCGCCGACATCACGACACACCGAGCGGAGCTGTCGCGTAAGCACGCATTTCGATCGCGGAAGGCAATGGGCGAGGGAACCATGGCCCGTTACCAAAACGCCGAGCGAGTGCGGCCGTTGCACGGTTATCCGGGCGCCTCTGCCTCTTATGCCGAGTTATCAGGCGATAGGAACGTCAAATCGCTGCGGCGGATCAGCGTCTCGGCCCATCCGCGGCGGCGCTATACGATCGCGAAGCGGTACTGCAATTTGTCTTTCCGATCGAGGCCCGGCCCGTGATTGCGCATCCCCCGCCGGCGCGTCGCTCAAAGGCACCGGCTTTTAGATTCCATTTTTCGGAGCTCGTAGATTCTTCGGGGGCTCGGCTGCGGCGAGATGCGCCCGGGTCGATATTGCCGGGCGGATCGGCTCCGGGCCGAGTTCGCCCGACGAACGGCGCCGGGCGCTCGAGATCCGCACCGGCTCCGCCGAGGTTGGAAAGAGCAGGGCACCGGCATTTCTCGAGGAGCCCCTGCTGCCGGGGTCACTGACCCGATTCCGCCCGGCCCGGCGATCCGGCGGTAGCGCCGCGAATTTGCTCGGGCCAGTCCAGCCGACGCGCGCAGCGCCGATCGCCGAGCGCGACACGAAAACCATTTATCAATTCAATGCCATTGCGACCCGGGCGCTCACCCGAGGCGTGGCGAGCTTCGGCATGTCTATTCCGAACTGCTTCACCACCGCCGCGGCGCCGAGTATGCTATTTATTGCCGAAACGTCGACCTCGCCGGGTCCGTCTCGCCGGATGAAATTGTCCTCTGGAATACCAGCAACGATCCCTGCAGGCGACGGCGCACCGCACACAATCGGCGCGGTGCCGCTTGACGCACCAAAATCACTCAGCGACGAGGAGGTTTATGCGGTCGCCGCCTATATCCTCCTGAACGGCATCATCGCAGAGGGCGATATGAACGCGCAGACACTGCCGAATGTGCAGATGGCTTACCGCGACAGGCTCATTCCGTTCGCTCGGCAGAATTAGCGGCGGTCGATCCGGCCATGGAACTAATCCTCACTCCTCCGTCGATTTCCACTCGACGGAAGCTGACCTCGATCCTTCTGTCGGTCGTAATTTTTGCGTTTCTGGCCGGACTCGCGACCCGTGCCAACGGGCGTCCCGCCATCTTTGGCGTCTTCAACGCCATTGTCGTGGGCACGGGTGTCGGTCTGTTCGAAGAGTTTTATGTGCAGAGCCTGCGCGGCCGGTGGATGCGCAGCATTCATCCGCTCGCTGCAATCGTTATTTATACGGCCGTGGTGGTGCTCGTGTTCGTCATCGCCATCAATCTAGTGCACCTCCTGCTGTGGCCGTTTTACCGATTGCCGGTACCTTACCGCAGGCTACCGATCGTGCTCCCGGTGGTAATTGCATTTTCAGTCGTCGGCGTCGTCGTTATACGCACGGTTCATTTCATCGGCATCGAGACCTTGTTTCATCTGACAGTCGGCACTTATCACCGGCCGGTACTCCAGGAAAAGATCCTGGTATTTCTCGATATCAACAATTCGACGGGGCTCGCCGAGCGACTAGGTGCGGTTCAGACGAAGGCGCTCGTTGGAAAGTTCCTGTTCGATATCTCCAAGCCCATTACCGACCATGGCGGCGAGATTTATCTCTACAAAGGCGACGGTTTGATTGCATTGTGGGATTGGCGCGAGGCGGTCAAAGGGAACAGGATCCTACGGGCGATCGATAAGGTGTTCGCGACGATCGAGCGGGAGCAGGAGGAGTATCTCGACCAGTTTGGAGTTGTTCCGTCGTTTCGCATCGGTATCCACGGCGGCGAGGTCGTCGTGAGCGAACAAGGCGATACGAAGCGGGCCATCGGTGTCTACGGAAGCACCATCAATATCGCAGCAAGAATGGAAGAAGCAGCAAAAGTGCATAATGTTTCATGCGTCGTTTCCGGAGATGTCGCCGCCGCCCTTGGTGAACTCGACGGGCGGCTTCAGCCAATCGGACACGAGAAGGTCAGAGGAATTTCCGCCGAAATTCCCATCTTCGAATATCGCGCGCGGGAAGCGCGCGCGGAACGTGCGGACCTGCGCGCCTTCGGATCGGTTTTCGGCTGAGCGAGTGGCAGGGTAGTGGGCCGAAGCCTTGCCGGTTGGATCGATGACGATCCCGCGATGGCAAGAACGGACTGATCGCGGATCTTCGCGACTGGCGCGCCGCTCGGCGCGACAGCGCGTGGCGGTCAATCGCAACCCGTCACGCACTCACCGGCGCCACGATCTCTATCCTCAGTCTGACCCTGCCTGCCTGCTGCTCAGTGCATTCATTGATTGAATGCTCTGTGTTGGGCGCTCGGCTGGCGCGATGCGATGGTGGCCGCCCGGACAGCGCGAGATTGCGCGAGACGAATATGGTGTTGGATGTCGTATCGGAGGCGGCGTACTCCGGCGCACCCGCCGGGATTGGCTCGAGCTGACTCAATTTGTGGTTAATTAAAATGAATAGGAATTGCTATTATGGTAGAAAAGATGCATTCTGTAGACCGCATCGTTATGTCCCCCAACGATGCAGATCGGTCTGTCGGACCGGCACACCGACCGGCCGCAGAGGCCCCGGTCTTCCCCGACCGGGGCTTTTCTGCGCCTACCGGCCCCGCGATCCGCACATGACCTCTGGCCAATCGCTCGAGAAGATCTTTACAATGCCAAGGCGCGCTTTTTCCGGGTGCGGGTGATGGCGCTCGATACGGATGCGGCGCGGGTAATGGAGATGATGCGGCTGGCCGGGGGGCCCCCGTATGAAACGCTGACAGCGCCCGAGGCGCGCGCGCTTTTTCGCGCCAGCTGCGAGGCCCTGTCGTCTGCCCCGCAGCCGGTCGCAGAGATACGCGCGCTATCAGCGCGACATCCAGCGGGCCGCACCGTTCGAATGCGGCTGTACCGCGGTGCGACGACCTCCTCTGGCGGCGCGCTGCCGGCGCTCGTCTATTTTCACGGCGGTGGCTGGGTCATTGGCGATCTGGACACGCATGACTGCCTCTGTCGCCATCTCGCAAACGCTGCGCGGTGCATCGTCGTTTCGGTGGATTACCGCCTCGCTCCGGAACACAAATTTCCGGCCGCGGTCGAGGATTGCCTGTATGCCACCTGCTGGGTAGCCGAACAGGCAAAGGCAATCGGCATCGACCGCCAGCGAGTGGCCGTCGGCGGCGACAGCGCAGGAGGCAATCTCGCTGCAGTGGTTTGCTTATTGGCGCGCGACCTGGGAGAACCAAAGCTGGTGTTCCAGGTATTGCTGTATCCTGCGACGGACTGCGCGATGACGTATCCGTCTAAGCAGCGCTTCGCGGAAGGGTATTTGCTGACACGACCGACGCTGCAATGGTTCTACGACAATTATCTGCGCGGACCGTCCGATCTCGGGGATTGGCGGGCCTCGCCATTGCGGGCACAACATCTCACGAGGCTGCCGGCCGCCTTGCTGTTGACGGCCGGCAACGACGTGCTGTGCGACGAGGGAGAAGCTTACGCCCGCCGGCTGCAACAGGACGGTGTTCCGGTGCTGCTACGGCAGTTTCCAGATCAGATCCACGGTTTTTTGACCATGGGAAAAATCGTGCATGCGGCGCTGCCGGCGCTTGACGAGGTGGCGGCGGCTTTGAGGGCCGCTTGGGAAGGACAAGAATTCCGGAACTAGTGCGGTCCGGCCTGGTAAGGTTCGTCGTATACTGCGGTGTGAATTGCTCCCCCGTCCTGGACGTAACCGCGGTACATCCCGGCCGTATTAAACGGCATGGCCAGCGCACGCGTGCGATCGACCGCGACGAGGCCGCCGGACCCGCCCATCGCGGCCAGACCGTCAACAACTGACCGAGCCGCCAACTGCAGGCTTTGATTGGCATAACGCATGCGTGCGGCGACCTCAAACGCCGCGCCATATCGCATGAAGAATTCGCCATGACCGGTCGCCGAAACGGCACAGGTCCCGTTGTCGGCGTAAATCCCGGCCCCGATAATCGGGCTGTCGCCCACTCTGCCCGGGGTCTTGCCAACCATACCGCCGGTCGACGTGGCGGCGGCAAGATTGCCGTGGCGATCCCGGGCAACCGCACCGACGGTGCCGTGCCCCTGCTCCGCGGTGACAATCGGCATTTCCCGCCGCCGTCCCGCGAGCTCGTGCTGCAGTTCCCGCCAGCGTTTCTCGCTGTAAAAGTAGCTGGGCTCGGCAAAAGCGATACCTTGCTCTCGGCAGAAGGCGAGAGCTCCTTCTCCGATCAGGAATACTTGGTTCGACCGCTCCATCACTGCGCGCGCCGCCAATACCGGATTGCGAGGTCCGAGGATGCCCGCCACTGCACCCGCCCGATGGTCGCTGCCATCCATCACCGAGGCGTCCATTTCCTGTGTTCCGGTCGCAGTGAAGACGCTGCCTCGGCCGGCATTGAACAGCGGGTCGTCCTCGAGCACCACGACGGCGGCGGTAACCGCATCGATCGCCCGGCCGCCGACGGCCAGAATGTCGCGACCGGCTATCAGCGCCCGGCGTAACCCGGTATGGTGCAAGGCCGTCAGCGACGCCGTCGCGTCGACTCGGGGAACCGTTCCTGCCCCCCCGTGCACGGCGAGAACGAAGCCTGTTTCGGTGGACGTCATTTCCTTAGCTTGATACTCGGGCGATTTCTCGGGAGCCACATTAACGCGATGATGCCAGGCCCGTCGCGAAAGAACACTTGACGCGCGTGCAAATGACGCCACAGCAAGCACTGCGCGTGATCTTCGTCGGTCTCGGGACTTCCGTCGTCCCGCTCGACACGGCGGTGAACATCGCGTTTCCTGATATCACCCAAAGCTTCGGCCTGCCGATCGAATCCATTCAGTGGGTCGTCATCTGCTATGTACTGACTTATGCCAGCCTGATGCTCGCCTTTGGGCGGGTAGGCGACATCTTCGGCCATGGCCGGGTCTTTCGCGTAGGACTGCTGTGGAGCGGTACCGCATATCTGCTATGCGCCGCGGCGCCAGGTTACGGCTGGCTGCTCTTCTGCCGGTTTCTGCAGGGGATCGGCGCCTCGCTGGTCGTCAGCTGCGCTCCTGCCATCGTAACCGGGCTCTTCCCGGAAGACAAACGGACCCGCGCCGTCGCTCTCTTTACGATGATTTACGCGATCGGTTCGGCACTCGGGCCGTTGCTGGGCGGCGTGTTGGTCCACGTCTGGGGCTGGCCGGCGGTTTTTTGGTTTCGTGCTCCGATTGCCTTCGCCTCCCTTGTGTTCCCCGCGGCCTTCGCCGCCCCGGTGTCGCGTGGTACCCGAGAGCCGCTCGACATTCTAGGCGCCATTCTGCTGGCGCTCGGGATCAGCACGCTCCTGCTCGCGCTCAACCAACTGCAGCATCCGGGCCGGCATGCATTGCTGCCGGCGGCTTTCCTGACGACCGCCGCGGCGAGCCTCTTCGGGTTCGTCTACTGGGAGCGACTCGTCGCCCAACCTATCGTCAATCTGGATTTCTTCCGCAATGCCAGGTTTGCCGCCGCGAATCTCGCGAGCGTGCTGATTTATGTGGCCAGTTTTTCGGTTCTCCTGTTCGGTCCGTATTATTTGGTCCGGGTCGAGGGCCTCTCGCTATTTGCAGCGGGCGCCGCCCTTGCCGCCTCATTTGTCGGGAGTATCGTCGGTTCTCCGCTGGCAGGCGCGATCATCGCGCGCCTGTCTGCGGGCCGTGTGGCCGCTCTGGGTGCATTGCTGTCCGGAACGGGGCTGGTGCTGATCGGCAGCTCGGGAGCGGGTGCCGCCTGGTGGATCCTCGCAGTCTTGGGGGCCCTCGCGCTCCAGGGATTAGGCGTCGGTCTTTTTCAGGTAGCCTACATGGATATCGTGATGCAAACGCTTCCGCGACGCCATCGCGGTGTCTCCGGTAGCGTTGCGATGCTGAGCCGGTCGCTGGGCGTCGTCATCGGCGCGACGCTGTTCACCCTCGTCTTCCACGTTATTGAACAATATTTCCCAGGCGATGCTTTCATGCCGGGTTTCAGAGCCACGTTCTGGCTGGCCGGCGTGATGTCGGCAATAGCGGGTCTGCTGCTTGCGGTGACCGCAAAAGCACGCAGATGACGCTGGCTGACCGCCTTCCGCACCCGACCGGAAACCGCATCCCAGCTGCCTTTGGGGAGTAAAACCGACCTCCAGAATTTCCTGACGGCGCGCGATCCTGCCGGCCTCGATATGGCTGCGGGTCCGGACGACCTCGAACCAGCCGACCTGCCGAGTTCGTGAGGCGCGACCGACCGCATTGCGGATTGCGTCGCCAATCAGCAATGCTTGTCCGCGAGGAGCCTGCGACTTCGAAGGTGTCGGGCGTGTTAAAGCCCGGGAGCCGGGTGGCGTCGGATCAAATCGCCGAGGACATATCCAGCATCAGCGACGGCGCTGCCGTGCGCCGCTCAGGCCGACCGCCGTAATTCTCTCCCGCCGGCAATTCGGCGACTTCCGGGTTCGCGGGCATTTCGCTGATCACCGGCTGCAGCGTGGACGCCGCATTCCCCCGCCATATGGTGACGGCTGCCCTCTGGCCGATCGGCATTTCCGCAACCGTGCGCGGAAGCTCGCGCATGCGCCTGATTTTGCGTCCGTTGATCGAGAGAATCACGTCACCTGTCTGGAATCCGGCGACAGCCGCCGGACTGCCTGCTCCGACCCTCGAAACGAGGGCACCCGAAGTACCCGGCAGCCCCAGCGCCTGGACCAGTTGGGGTGTTACCGGCTGAATCTGAAGCCCGAGCCAGCCCCGCGTCACTTTCCCACGGTCTCTCAACTGTTCGAGCACCGGCTTTGCGCGGTTTGCCGGTATAGCGAAACCGATGCCGACCGAACCGCCATTTGGAGAGTAGATCGCCGTGTTGACGCCAATCACGTTGCCATGCAGATCGAAGGTCGGGCCGCCCGAATTGCCCCGGTTGATCGCCGCATCGATCTGCAGGTAGTCGTCGTAGGGACCTGAGTGGATATCGCGCCCGCGCCCCGAAATAATTCCGCTGCTGACCGTATTGTCGAGGCCAAACGGATTACCGATCGCGAGCACCCAGTCTCCGATCTGGGTACTATCACTGTCGCCCCATCGGACGTATGACAGCGGATGACCCGCGTCGATCTTTAGCAACGCAAGATCAGTCAACGGATCGCGTCCGACCACGCGGGCCGGATATTCGGCCGCGTCCTGGAGGACTATCGTCACCTTTTCGGCATTTTCGACAACGTGATCGTCAGTAACGACGTAGCCCCTCGGATCGATGATGAACCCCGAACCCAAAGCTACAGTAGTCACTTTGGGCTCGGGCCTGGCCTTGCGACCCTGCGATTCCAAAAACCGGCGAAGCAACTCCTCGAGCGATTTTCGTTTATCGGACTGTTTATCGGATAGATCGCTGTTCAATCCTTTCTCGCCAGTGTCAGCACTGTTGAGCTTCTGGATCGCCGCCACATTGACGACTGCCGGCATGACTTTCCGTACTACCGGTGCAAAGCTGGGGGCAGATGCCCGATCTGTCTGAATGCAGCCCGCCGCCATTCCCGTAATCCCGAGCGAGAGGACCGCGGCTAATGACGCTGCACGCGATCGAGACACGCCCGAGACGAGCATCGCGAGGGTTTTGGGGGCGGAGGCAGCTTCTGTTTCGGCTAGGGCCGGCTCGCCCTGCGCGTCGTTCATGATGCTCTCCATGTCTAGCGCATGCTAACGGTTCGATAGACCTATTGGTTCAACCGAGCGTGGCAACGGAACGTTAGGCGGCATCTCTTTTGTATGACGCCAGGGTTGGGCCACGCGAAACGCGTGTGCCGGCGCTGTGAAGCGTCCTTTTTGGGCGGCCGGAGACCGGCCTCACCGACGGACGCGAACCACGACCCGTTAATGAAACCAACGAATGATGGTCTGATCCGGCGATATATCTTGAAACGGTTAAGTGATAACCCATTTTTGTTTAAGAAGCTTTCGGTTCGCGGAAAACGTGTGCGAACCGTTTTGGGCTCGGCCGGCCGAACCTCGAAACGGGCGGAAGGCCCTAAAAAGCCGGGCGAGGCCCCTGGCTGAACGGACGTAAAGCAGGAGTACACATGTCCAAGATTCCGCAAGGCGAGTGGCACGCCATTGCGGCACGATACGCGCAAGGCGAGTCAATCAGCAGAATCGCGCAGATTTACGGCTGCACTCCGCCGGCAATTCATTACATTCTTAAGCGCAATCGGCAGCGGACTCAGCAGAATAGCGGGCAGCCGCTGAACGGGCAGCCGGGATCGGCGACGACAACTCGCGGGACACTGCGAGCACAATTTGCACCGCCCCCCTCCCCCGTTGCCGAATCCTCTCGCGCGCAAGCCGGAGGATTTCTGCCGACGCAGAGTAGGACGGGGGTCTCCATGGCTCCCGCCGCTCAATTCCAGGCTGGGCCTACCGCCGCACATGCGGTGCCGCACGCCCAAGCTCCGCAACCGCCTGCGCAGCAGCGGCTCGGCAATCCGCGTAAAAACCGGGCCTCTGCTCTTACGGCCGGCCTCGACGATGAGCTTCATGGGCGCGCGGAAGCGGCCATCGAGGCCTTTCGATCCAGCTTCGATGCGGCACTCGTGGAGGGCTCCCCGAGCGTGCGTCAGCGGCTTCGCCAAGCCGCATCCGATCTGATGCGGGTCGCGGCGCGGACCACGATCGTGCTCGATCGACTGAACGCAAGCGCTGAGCATGCGTCGCTACGGGCGCAGGAGCGATAAATCCGGTCGTAAAACGCAATCAGCGGCGCCGGATTTCAGCCTCTGTGACAACGACATCCATCGGGACGTCGAAAGGCTGAGGATAGATCGTCTCGATCCCCGACAGCTCAAAGCCGACCCCGATCGCCAGAGGCCGCGGCCAAAGGGCTGCCAGAGTCCGATCGAAATAGCCCCCGCCGTAGCCGAGCCTGTAATGCTGCCGGTCAAACCCGACCAGCGGCGCCAGAACGGCCTGCGGGATCACAATGTTGCGCTGTTGGGGGACCGGAATATTCCACACCCCGTCGACCAGCGGTTCGCCCGGCCGCCATTGGCGGTATTCGAGCGGACCCTTTTTGTCGATGACCGCCGGCAGCGCGACCCCGGAACCCCGGCTGATCAGCCAATCGATCAAGGGGCGAGGATTGAATTCGGCCTGAAACGGCCAATAGACACCGAGAATAATGTCCGCTCGCTCGTTGAACAGACCGCGCAGCCGCGCCTCGATATGTTGTCCCCACCGCCGGCGATCGGCTGCCGGAGCCCCGGAACGAAGCGCCAGCAGGCGCTGCCGCTCCGACCGGCGCCAGGCCCTAAGCTCGGATCCTTCCACGTCGCCTCGGTGCTCAGAACAGACCGACGATGCGCCCGTCTTCAGTCACCTCGATGCTGTTCGCGGCCGGCACGCGGGGAAGACCGGGCATCGTCATCATGTCGCCGCAGATCGCGACGACGAACTCTGCTCCGGCGGACAGCCGCACCTCACGCACGCTAACCACGTGGCCGCTCGGCGCCCCCTTAAGGTTGGGGTCGGTCGTAAAGCTGAGCTGCGTCTTGGCGATGCATACCGGGAAATGACCGAACCCCTGAGCCTCCAGCTGTTGGAACTGGCCGCGGACCGACTGGTTGACCTCGATATCGGCAGCGCCGTAGATCCGCTGGGTGATCGTGCGAAGTTTTTCCAAGAGCGGCATCTCCTCCGGATAGAGGAAGTGGAAGTTCGCCGTGCCACTCTCAGCAAGATCGACGACGGCGCGGGCCAGCTCTATCGCACCCTCGCCGCCCTGGGCCCAATGGTCGGCTATGACCGCCTTCACGCCTTCTTGCGCACACAGCTCCTGTAGCCGGCCAAGTTCCGCGGCGGTGTCGGCGCTGAAGCGGTTGACCGACACCACCGCGGGCACGCCGAACTGCCGAATATTTGCGATATGGCGGGAAAGATTGGCAAAGCCCTTCTCAACTGCGTCAACGTTCTCCTCGCGCAACGCATCGCGTCCCACCCCGCCATGCATCTTGAGCGCGCGCACGGTAGCCACGATTACCGCCGCATCGGGCGCAATTCCCGCTTTGCGGCATTTGATGTCAAAGAATTTCTCCGCCCCGAGATCGGCGCCGAACCCGGCCTCGGTAACGACATAGTCGGCGAGTTTCAACGCCGAGGTGGTTGCGATCACCGAATTGCATCCATGAGCGATGTTGGCGAACGGCCCGCCGTGGATGAAAACCGGGTTGTGCTCGATCGTCTGCACCAAATTGGGGGCGAGCGCGTCTTTCAACAGCGCGGTCATGGATCCCGCGGCCTTGACGTCGGCAGCCGTCACCGGCTGTCGCTCGCGAGTCTGACCGACGATGATGTTCCCGAGCCGGCGTTGCAGATCCTGAATGCTTGTGGCGAGGCAGAATGTCGCCATCACCTGCGAAGCGGCGGTAATGTCGAAACCGTCCTCGCGCGGATAGCCATTGGCCACGCCGCCAAGCGAGGAGATCAGCGAGCGGAGCGCCCGGTCGTTCATATCCATCGCGCGGCGCCAACTGACCCGCCGCGGATCGATGCGCGGCTCGAGACCGTAATAGACGTGGTTGTCGACCAGCGCGGCAAGCAGATTGTTCGCTGCGCCGATCGCGTGAATGTCCCCGGTAAAGTGGAGATTGATATCTTCCA
>JAFMSA010000422.1 GCA_017353855.1 Alphaproteobacteria bacterium | reverse complement strand
GCAGGCATCCCCCTCCGCGGCTGCGGCCCCCCTTTCGAGTGAAGGGGGAGATCCGAGGACCGTTCAATTCAAAAATTAAGGAATTAAGGATACTATTGCAAAATGTATTCGCTCGCGCGAACCTTCTCCGGCCGCGCGAGTTTGTTCGGGCGAACTGGCTTTTTTAGCGAGACGCTTTCATCGGCGCGATAAGATGCGAGTGATAAGGTGGCGAACGAGGATCTGGGCTACGTGGCTCAGCCTGTTCGCGCTCGCCATAAACGCGCTGGTCCCCATCCACCTGGCGTTCGATCTTGCCGACGCGTTCACGCCGGCGCGGCACTCCGCGGATGATGAAATTGGTGGTGCCGAACGGCACCTGCTGGCGCTGATCAGCGGCCACCGTGAGGCGGACAGCCCGGCCGAGGAGCACGGGAAACCCAGGCACAGCCATCATCATGAGTGCGCAGTTTGCCGCGCGCTCGGCGCGCTCGCCGGTCTCACCGCACCATCGCCGGTGGTGCTTCCGGCCCCCGCACCCGCCCGGCTGCCGGTGGCGCTCCCGTTAGCTCAACACAAACTCATCGGCACTCCTGCCGGCTACCGCGCCCGCGCCCCGCCTATCGCCTGACCTGCCTGTTTCTTTGCGGTGCCGGGCCGCCGTATGTGCGGCCGCGGCTCATTGGCAATTCAGCGGGAGCTCTGACATGAAACACTTTCGGTCGGGCGCAGTCTTTGCTGCGGCCGCAACCCTGTTGTCCGCGAATTCCACCGTGCTGGCGCACGGCTTTGCCGGACAGCGATTTTTCCCGGCGACGATCCTGACGGACGACCCGTTTGTCGCCGACGAAATCTCGTTGCCAACGATTACCGTCAACCCGCCCGGGCCCGACGGTTCGCGAGAGACCGACTACCGGATCGATTTGTCCAAACGCATTACGCCGAATTTCGGCATCACGATTGGCGACCAATGGCAACACCTGCAGCCGCAGGGCATGCCCTCGGTCGCGGGGCTCGGCCCGCTCTCAACCGGTGCGCAGTATCAGCTGTTCATCGACGGGCCGCACGAGGCGCTCGGTCTCGTGGGACTCAATGTGACTTGGGCGCATACCGGCCGCGTTCAGGCTTTGGGTGCGCCCGATTTCACAACGCTGTCGCCGACTTTCAATTTCGGCAAGGGTTTTGGCGATCTCCCGCCCTCTCTCCCCTATCTGCGGCCTTTTGCGATTACCGGCAATCTCGGCTTCGACTTTCCGACCAAGACCGAAAGCGCCGGGGTGCTGAACCCGAATAATTTCACTTACGGCTTCGCCTTCGAATACAGTCTTCCTTATCTCCAATGCTGCGTGAAGGACGTCGGGCTTCGCGCCCCGTTTAATCAACTGATCCCGCTCGTCGAAGTCGCCTTTACGACCCCGGTCAATCGGATTACGCCCGGCGTCACGACGACCGGCACGATCCAGCCCGGGGTCATCTGGTCCGGGCAGTATTTTCAGATCGGCGCGGAGGCGATCCTGCCGGCGAACCGCGCGACCGGACATGGCTACGGCGGAGTGGTCCAGCTCCATTTTTACCTCGATGACCTGTTCCCGCGCAGCATTGGCAAACCGGTTTCGGAGTGGTGGTGATCCGACGGATCGTGATGGTGTTTGCTGCGGTTACGGGGGTCATCGGCGGCGCATCGTTCCGCGCGAGCGCACGCCTTTCTCGACCATGCGACCCCGGCGGTCGGTAGCTCGGTGCCAACGGCGCCGCCAGTAGTCACTCTCTGGTTCACGCAGGACCTCGAACCCGGTTTCAGCAGTGTGACAATGACGAACGAAGCGGGGCAGCGGGTCGATCTGGGCAGTGCGCATATCCCGCAGGGCAGTCCGGCCGTGCTCCAGATCGGGCTGAAGCCGCTGCCGCGGGGGAGATACACGGTCAGCTGGCGCGTCGTCTCGGTCGACACCCATCCGACCGAAGGCACGTTCACCTTCGAAGTCGGATGAGGCTCAACCGCGACAGCTGGAGGCGGCGATGGAAGGTTTTCTGATCGTTGCGCGCTTCTTTCATTTTAGCGCTGTGATCATGTTGACTGGGGTGTTCGCCTTCGAGCGCCTCGTTTCCGGCCCGGCATTCCGGCGGTCCGGCGCTGCAGTCGAAAGCGCCGGTGAACTTCGCCACCGGCTCCAATGGCTGGCTTGGGCATGCCTGGCGTTGGCGATTGGCTCCGGCGCTGCCTGGCTCGTCGCGGCGGCGGCGGGCATGAGCGGGAAGCCGGTCGGCGCGGCGTTCTCGCAAGGCGCGGTGCGGATCGTGTTGACCCGCACGCGGTTAGGCGAGGATTGGCTACTGCGCTTTGCGTTGGCTGTGCTGCTCGGCATCTGTCTGTTCGGGTGGGGAAAACGGCAGTGGCGCGTCAGCGGAGCGATCGCCTGGACGGTGCTCCTCCTCGCCGCGGGGATGCTGGCGAGCCTCGCTTGGGCCGGCCATGGTGCCTCTACTCCCGGCCCCGCCGGAGATCTGCACCTCGTCGCGGACGTTTGCCACTTGCTCGCTGCCGGCCTGTGGCTGGGAACGCTCCCGCCGTTCATCCTGTTCCTGGTCGAGGTGCCGCGGACCGCCGACACCAAATGGGCGGCCGTGGTGGCAACGGCGACCCGACGTTATTCGAAGTTGGCGATCGCCAGCGTGACGGTCCTGCTCGCGGGTGGCCTGGTCAACACCTGGTTCCTCGCGGGCACGGTCCCGGCTCTGGTCGGGACCGAATATGGCCGCTTGCTTCTCACGAAGATCGGGCTCTTCATCGCCATGCTGATGGTCGCCGCGGTGAATCTCCTGCGGCTCGCGCCACGGCTTGTCGCCAGCACCCCCAATGTCGTCTGGCGGACCGCCGCCCGATTGCAGGGCAACGCGCGGATCGAAATGGCGCTCGGGTTCGGCGTCCTCGCTATTGTCGGTGTCCTCGGGACTTTGCCGCCGGGCTTGCATACGGAGCCCGCATGGCCATTCCTGGTGCGGTTCGACTTCGGCGAGCTGACGCTCGGGCCGCGCATTCTGCTGGCTATACTGGCTGTGGCGGCTTTCGTCTGCGCCGTAGCGGCTGTTGCTGCTACTGCGGCTGGGCGTTATCGCCAAGCCGTCGTATTTGCCGCCGGCGTCGTAATGGGCCTGGCAATCGGCTGGCTGCCGTTGCGCCCGGCAATCGAGCGCGCTTATCCGACCAGCTACTACGCGCCGACCCAGCCTTATGCGGCGGCTTCCGTTGACCGCGGCGCTGCTCTCTATGCCAAGAATTGCACACGCTGCCACGGCGGAACGGGCCACGGCGATGGCCCTGCAGCCGCTGGCCTGCCGATCCGGCCTGCCGATCTGACCGAAGCGCATCTCTTCGCCCACAGCCCGGGGGATCTGTTCTGGTGGGTCAGCCACGGGCGGGACGAGGGTGTGATGCCCGGCTTTGCTGGGATCCTGAACCCGGACCAGCGGTGGGACGTGATCAACTTTATCCGCGCCCGCGCCGCCGGGGTGCTTGCCGGCCAAATCGGTCCGGAGCTCACCACCAGTGCCGCGCCGGAGATACCCGATTTTGCGTTCGAGGCGGAACGAACCCAAAGGACACTGAGGCAAACGCTCGAAAATGGACCGGTCCTGCTCGTACTGTTTACGACGCCCGCGCCCGTCGAGCGCCTTCGGCAGCTGGCAGCGGCACAGTCGAGCCTCGAGACGGCGGGACTGCAGGTAGTCGCGGTCGGGCTGGGCGCGTCATCGGACGAAGCCGGCGAAGGCACTGGCTCGCCCCGTTTTGCCGTCACCGTTTCGTCTGAGGTGAGCACCGTGCTGCGGCTGTTTCGCGCGCCCGATGACGGCGGCGACACCGAACTGATGCTCGATCGCAGCGACGCTGTACGCGCCCGCTGGTCCAGCAAGACGCCCGGCGCTCTGGCCCCTCCCGCTGTGTTAATTGCCGATGCCGATCGCGTCGGTCGGATCACCGTCGCTGCTCCCTCCCATGCCGGTCACACCCACTGATAGAGCTGGACCTTCGATTTGCCGTTATCCGCGCGGCCCAAAAGTGCCGCGGCAATCTGACAACGGCGAACCTCATGGAGTGACAACGGCAAGAGATCTGCCGTGGGATCGTCGCGAGCACCTTCTCCAATCGTTCGTGCCGGCGCCTCGGGTAGCCGGTCAGTCGAGAAAGGGAATTGCGATGTTATCTAGAGCCGTCTTTTTCGCAGCCTGCCTTCTCATCGCCGGTGGTGCTATGGGGCAGACAGGGCAGCTCGAGATCAAGACTCCCTGGGCCCGCGCCACTCCTGGCCGCGCGGAAAACGGGGCAGCCTACTTGACGATCGTCTCACCAACCGCCGACCGCCTGATCGGGGTTTCGTCCCCAGTAGCAAAGAAGGCCGAGCCGCACACGATGTCGATAGAGGGAGGGATCATGAGGATGCGACCGCTCGGTGCAATAGACATTCCGGCCGGGCAGACCGTCACGCTAAGCCCTGGCGGGATGCACATCATGTTGCTGAGCCTGACCCAGCCGCTCCGCGCGGGGCAGTCGTTCCCGCTGACGCTCTCGTTCGAGCATGCCGGGCCGCGTCAGGTAACTGTCGCAATCGTGAAAGCTGGCGCCATGGGACATGGAGGGCAAGCGACCGG
>JAFMSA010000050.1:9708-13089 GCA_017353855.1 Alphaproteobacteria bacterium | reverse complement strand
TGCCGATCACCGGTTTCGGCACGATTGTATCCTCAACTGAGCCTCCCCATGGCTAAAGCCAGCGGGTTCTAAGGACGTACCATGGAAACTCTCCATGGCCCCCCAACAAGTGGGTACGACCACGGCCTAGTCCCCGGGCCAAATCCGCGTTGATGGACGATCCACTCTGACGCGCCCGCGTGGGGATCGGCACTGCCATCCCTCTCGCGGATTGACTATCCCGGTGCCGTCCATCCGAGGAGGGGCTGCCCACCCGCTTGGCGCTGCCAAGGCACGCCGGGAGTCTTTGACGGTCCTGATTTTACGGGCATTACTTCCCGGGAAAATTAGCCTCGTGCGACGGCCTAACCCCAGCTAAAGCTAAACCGGGGGCTCGCGGCCGGAAACATTTGTCAGGTTGCCACCGTTTGCACCCTCCAAATCTGAAAGGTAGGGGATTTGGCGCTGATGCCCCCGCTGGACAGTTTGCGTAATTTTATTGCGTCGCTGTCGGACAATCCGGGTTGCCGGCCGGGCGATGCAGGATTGCCCGCAAAACCAAGACCGATAAACGAACACACAAGCATCTTTGCGGTCAGGAACAAATCCCGCGTGAAGCCGGTTTCGCGGCCCCGATAGCGACGACGTTCGAAACCCGCGCCGGCAGGGGGCCGAGACGCAAATTGCCGCAATGGAGGACACCAACCAGCAGGCCGTTTCCGGCGGCTATCGGGTTGTTGAAGGATCGCCCGCTCAAGCCGAACTTGGCTGCCAAACGCAGGAATCCTGTCTCGCGTGGGCCAAGCGCACGACGCATGGCAGCCTCAGCGCCACTTTTGTTTACGGAAGGCGCTGCTCGCCGTTACGGTGATCGGCGATCGAGACTGCCGCTCAAGGGAAAACGCCGATGCTGCGCAACCGAGACGAGTTTCGCGAGGACAAAGCCTTCGAGCAGCTGACGGAGGCGATCCTCGACCGCGACCAGGCACGCACAACCGACCTCTTTTACGGGATGATCGTGCGGGAGGGCCGCTCGATCGGCGATGCTCTGAGCGCCGTTGCGGCGGCGGAGGCCCCGTTCGTCAACGTGCCGTGCCACATCAATATCAAGGACGGCAATATCGCTCTGACCAACAATGACCACACCCTGCTCGGCCTGCGGGCATCAGCCTGCCTGATGCCCTACCTGCCCGAGAAATACCGGTTGCTCCCGCTTTTGCAGAGCGTCTGGTACATCGGCGCCGGACTCGATATCTGGAACCAGCTGCTATTCAAATATCCGGGTCGCTACGCGACGATGAAGGGTGTGCAGGTGCCGCCACCGGAGTACGGGCCGGTCGTGTGGCTCGAGGATCAGAAACCGATCAAGGAAGCAGGATCGCTCGAGGAACGGCTGCATTCCTACATGATCGCGACGATGACCGGCGATTCGAAGCGCTGCCACGGCCTGTTTCTCGGCCTCGCCGAGGAGCCCGATGCTCGCGAGGCCTTAAAGGAAACCATCGAATTTCTCGGCCTGATCGATATCCAGGAGACGGTGATCGGCCGTAAGGCGCGCAACACCGGCCACAAAGCGATCCGCGCCCGCGCCGTGACCGACCTCGCCGACTATATCGGATGGGAGAAGTCCCACGGCGTTTTCTACATGGGCGTGCCCGACATGGCCGTCGGACCGCTTTACTATTCCCTCTACGACGCGGCCTCGGTGCTGATCGGCTCCGAATTCGAGGACGCGGGCAAGGGCCTCGCCGAAACAAACGCGAGGCCGCTCCCTCCGCCCCAGGTCGAAGACCTGATCCAGCAGATGATGGTCGCCGACGGGAAGACCGTGTGGCAGCTGATCACCACTCATCTGAAAAACGGCATTTCGATACGGAGCCTCGGCGACACCATTCAGCTCGCCGCCGCAGAATTGATCCTGCGCACCACGGTCGCGCGCCAGTTCACCAATGGCCAGCACCCGTTCGACTACTGCAACGTAGCCAATAACTGGTTACGCCGCAGTAAGAGCCCGTACAAGGCGCGCATCCTTTATCTGATGGCGAATTTCATCAACGACGTGGCCCATGAAAACAACCTCGTCAATTCGGTGATTGAGGACGAGATCGCGGGCTATGACGGCAATGGCCGCACGCCACAGGCGCTGCTCGGCGAGCTCGACGACGCGATCATGTCGCTCGACTACGCCAAGTCAACCGCGGTGGCGAACGCCTATCTGAAATCGGGCGCCGACCGCCGGCCCTATATGGAAACCGTCGCCCTCTGCGCCAGTCGTTTCCAGGACGACCCGCACAATCAGAAGATCACGATATCGACTTTCGAGGAGTACGGACTCAACTCGACCCATCTCAAGGACCGGTTGATATTGGCGACACCGCGCCTGCTGGCGGGCTGGGTCAAGATGCCCGGCGAACGCGACTGCTTCGCGCGCTTCGAGCGGGAGTGGATCTACACCTAGCGTCCGATCCTACTGGAGCCAACGGGTCAGGGCAGCAGCGGAGGGGAACGCGGACATTCGGCGGGGCCGCCCTGGGCCGTCGCTGCGGCACACCATGTGATTCCGCGGGAGGCTTGCGCCGTCACCGGGCGCAACATGAGTTGGTATATTCGGCCCGATGCCCCGGCGGTCGCGCGACGGCCGCCGAATTCGCCGAATCCCCAAAAGCTCCGCTGAGCCGATGACCGATCGTCCGGCATCAGCTCGGCACCAATCCGCCATCCACGTTATAGGCCTGTCCCGTGATGTTGCGCGCACTTGGTGAGGCAAGGAATACCGCCATTGCCGCTATGTCCTCGGGCTGATTGGCGCGGCCGAGGGGAATGCGGGCATCGGCTTCGGCCTGGAGCTCGGCGACGGTGATGCCGCGCTCGGCGGCTCGCGCGAGCGCATTGCGCTCGCCGAGATCGGTGCGCGTCACTCCCGGGCAGATCGCATTGACGTTGATGTTGTGCCGGCCGAGCTGCTGCGCGGCGGTCTTGGTCAACGCAATGACCGCACCCTTGCTCGCCGCATACGCCGCGTTGGAGGTGCCGGCATAGCCGCGGCCCGCGATCGAGGCGATATTGACGATCCGGCCACCGCCCTGCCCGATCATTTCACGCGCGGCGCGCTGCAGGCAGAAGAACACACCCTTGGCATTGACCCGGTGGATGCGATCCCAGTCCGCCTCCGTCAGATCCATGATGTAGGCGTACCGCGTTACCCCGGCATTGTTGACGATAATGTCGAGCCGGCCCAGCTCGGCGAGCGTGCGCGACACCATCGCATCGATGCTCGCGACATCGCCGCAATCGACCTCGATCGCGATCGCCCGGCGAACGTTGCCGGCCGCCTGATCCGCCGTTCTTTGCGCCGCCGCGAGATCGATATCGGCCGCTGCGACCTTCGCCCCCGCCTCGGCC
>JAFMSA010000050.1:0-9698 GCA_017353855.1 Alphaproteobacteria bacterium | reverse complement strand
GAGGGCCCGGCCGATCCCGGCGCCCGCGCCCGTCACCAGGGCCACTTTATCCTGCAAGACCGGCATGGTCGTCCTCCCGCATCCTCAGCATTGCCGCTGCAAATCCGTCGCGCGGCCGGGCGCACGGAGCATCCGAACAGAACGAGCCCCGTGAGCGCACCCGCCACTGCGGCAATCTCCGAACCCGAATCTCGCACAGACGCAACGCAGGACCAACATCCTGCGCGCGAAGCGCCGCACTCCTGCGGCAGATAGTGCGGACCGTAAACGTATTCGCGCCGGATGCAGCTGCCGACAACGCGACGGCTGCCGGCAAGGCGTCGCAATTTCGCTGCGCAGCATTGACCGGCAGCGACGCGCTTCGGCATCCTCTGCCGTGCCGGGGTCACGGTCGACGTCGGTGCAATTTGCTCGCGTTGCCTGTCCGCCCGCATTCCCGCACCCCCTGGCCGATGAAGCCCGACCACCGCCTTGACCTGGAGGATCCGCTATGCTCGCCAACATTCCCGCGACACAAACAGTGATCGAGATCAAAGCGCCCGGCGGGCCGGAGATGCTCGTTCCGGCGACGCGCCCGGTTCCCGAACCCGACAGCGGCGAGGTGTTGATCAGGATTGCCGCATCCGGCGTGAACCGGGCCGATTGTCTGCAACGCATGGGGCGCTATCCGATGCCGCCCGGCGCGCCCGATATTCCGGGCCTCGAATGCGCGGGGACGGTCGTCAAGACCGGGGAAGGCGTGCGCGAATGGCGGGTCGGTGACCAGGTTTGCGCCTTGTTGATCGGCGACGGCTACGGCGAATATGCCGCGGCGCCCGCAGTGCAATGCCTGCCGGCGCCTGCGGGCGTCAGTCTGGTCGATGCGGCCGGCCTGCCGGAGACGTTCTGCACCGTCTGGACCAACGTCTTCGAGCGAATGCACTTAGAGGCCGCGGAAGTCTTCCTCGTGCAGGGGGGCACGAGCGGCATCGGCATCACCGCGATACAGCTCGCCAAGGGGTTCGGCGCCAGCGTGCTGGCGACCGCGGGCACCGACGAAAAATGCCGCGCCTGCCTTGATTACGGTGCGGATGTCGCGATCAATTACCGCACCCAGGACTTCGTGCAGGTCGGCAGGGAGTTCACGGGCGGCCGCGGGGTCGACGCCATTCTTGACATGGTCGGCGGCGACTACATCCCCAGGCAACTCGATTTGCTGGCCCACGAGGGCCGGCTCTGCTTTGTCGCGCTGATGCAGGGCGGCAGGGTCGAGGCCGATTTCGGCGTAATCCAGCGCAAGCACCTGACCGTCACCGGCTCGACGTTGCGTTCTCGCACGGTCGCGCAGAAGGCGGCGATCGTCACCGCGTTAAAGGACAGGGTCTGGCCGCTCTGGGAGACCGGCAAACTGCGTCCCTTCACTTACAAGCAATTTCCTTTGACCCGGGCCGCGGACGCCCATCGCCTGATGGAGTCGAGCCAACATATCGGCAAAATACTCCTCGTCCCTTAGCGCCGCGAGGCCCGACGGGCGGCATGTGAACTGGCGGAGCCTGGCTCGACCAGGTGAGGGGGAGTTCCCCTGCCGCTTGCGTGTGGCGGCGCGCCGCTAGGGTCAATTAGAGCCATCTGCGCACCCGTCGTCGATAGCGTAGCCAGTCCGCGCCGAATTCCTGCTCCAGCTGGCGCTCTTCGCGTCGAATAAAGAGGTCGACGACCGGAAGATGCAGCATAGTCACCACCACCGCAGCCGGCGATCCGAAGAGCAGTGCGACCCCTAGAAAAATAAATACATTGCCGCCCAGATAGAGCGGATTTCTCGAATACCGGTATGGGCCGGAGGTGATGAGCGTTCTCTGCGGCGATAAGGAGATCACCTTCATCGCGTGCCGATAAAAATAGAATGTCGCCCACACTCTGATCAGAAACCCGATGATCAAAAACAGACAACCCGAGACTGTCGCGACGAGGAATGACCCGAAGTTGCGCAGGCCCAGCAGCCGATCGAGGCCGGTCCCGACAAGACCGGCAGCAAGCCCTACGATAACGACACCGAGATTGTGAACGATGCTTTTGAGCAGCGGCACGACGCGACCGCCTCGATTTTGGCGGGCCGGGTGCGGCTCACGCTGCCAGCCGGTGCTTGCGGATCAGTGACAGGATCTCACGGGCGGCTTGCGGGATGTTGGTGCCGGGGCCATAGATCGCGCTGACACCGGCTTCTTTCAGGAAATCGTAGTCCTTGGGCGGGATCACGCCGCCGCAGATGACGAGGATGTCGGCCGCGCGCTCGCGACTCAAAGCCTCGATCAATGCCGGGACCAAGGTCTTGTGGCCGGCGGCGTGGGTCGAGACGCCGACGATGTGGACGTCGTTTTCGACCGCCTGGCGAGCGGCTTCCTGCGGGGTCTGGAACAATGGGCCGATATCGACATCGAAGCCGATATCCGCAAAGGCGGTGGCGATAATCTTTGCGCCGCGGTCGTGGCCGTCCTGGCCCAGCTTGGCAACCAGCATGCGCGGCCGCCGCCCTTCCTCGCGCGCAAAATCCGCAATCTGGCGCTGCACGCGCGCAAACGCCTCGTCGTCGCGGTATTGGCCGCCGTAAACGCCGCTGACCGCGCGGATCTGCGCGCGGTAGCGGCCGAAGGCCTGCTCGAGTGCGTCGGAGATCTCGCCGACTGTCGCACGCGCCCGTACCGCGTCAATCGACAAGGCCAGCAGATTGCCCTCGCCGCTCCTGGAAGCTGCCGTCAGCGCGGCGAGCGCGGCGCGGCAACGCTCGCCCTCGCGGCGGGCGCGCACCCGTTTGAGACGCTCGATCTGCTGCTTGCGTACCGCCGTGTTGTCGACGTCAAGCAGTTCGACCGCAGCGGCCTCGCCGGAGCGGTATTTGTTGACGCCGACGATCGTCTCCTCACCGCGGTCGATCCTCGCCTGACGCCGTGCGGCGGCTTCTTCGATGCGCAATTTCGGCATCCCGGCTTCTACCGCCTTCGTCATCCCGCCCAGCGCCTCGACCTCCCCGATCAGCGCCGTCGCCGCAGCAGCCACCGAATGCGTTAAGCTCTCGACGTAGTAGCTCCCGCCGAGCGGATCGACGACACGCGGGATGCCGGTTTCCTCAGCGATGATCAGCTGGGTGTTGCGGGCAACCCGCGCCGAGGCCGGCGTTGGCAAGGCCAGCGCCTCGTCGAAAGAGTTGGTGTGCAGCGACTGCGTGCCGCCGAGCACGGCGGCGAGCGCCTCCAGCGTCGTGCGGATGATGTTGTTGTGCGGGTCCTGCTCGGTCAGGCTCACGCCGGAGGTCTGGCAATGCGTACGCAATGCCAGGCTCGCCGGGTTCTTCGGCGCGAACGGCCGCATCAGCCCGGCCCACAGCACCCGGGCGGCGCGCAGTTTCGCGATCTCCATGAAGAAGTTCATGCCGATGCCGAAGAAAAACGACAGCCGTGGCGCAAAATCGTCGATCGCGAGGCCGCGCGACAAAGCCGTGCGCACATAGTCGAGGCCGTCGGCCAACGTAAAGGCGAGCTCCTGCACCGCAGTGGCCCCCGCCTCCTGCATGTGATAGCCGGAAATCGAGATCGAGTTGAACTTCGGCATGTGCCGGGCGGTGTATTCGATGATGTCGGCCACGATCCGCATCGACGGGCCGGGCGGGTAAATATAGGTGTTGCGGACCATGAACTCTTTGAGGATGTCGTTCTGGATCGTGCCGGTGAGCTTCTCCTGCGGCACCCCCTGCTCTTCGGCGGCGACGATATAGCCGGCAAGCACGGGCAACACCGCGCCGTTCATCGTCATCGATACGCTCATCCGGTCGAGCGGGATGCCGTCGAACAGGATCTTCATATCCTCGACCGAGTCGATCGCGACCCCGGCCTTGCCGACATCTCCGACGACGCGCGGATGGTCGCTGTCGTAGCCGCGATGCGTGGCGAGGTCGAAGGCGACCGACAGCCCCATTTGTCCCGCCGCCAGGTTCTCGCGGTAGAAGCGGTTGGACTCTTCGGCCGTCGAGAACCCGGCATATTGCCGGATCGTCCACGGCCGGTTGGCGTACATCGTCGCGCGCGGGCCGCGCAGATAGGGTGGCAACCCAGGCAACAGGTCGGCCGGCCTGACACCTGAGTAGGCGATCCCTTCGAGGTCTTCGGCGGTATAGAGCGGTTTGACCCGAATGCCCTCCGGTGTCGTCCAGTCGAGGCTCGCGACGGGCCGGCCCCTGAGATCGGCGCGTGCCAGGCGCAACCAGTCCGCGAACCTCTGTGATGGAAATGCGCCGTTCTGTGTCATGCCCTTCTTCTCCCGCGCCCGGCGAAGACTATATCGTCGCAGGCGCCGCCCCGTCCATGACAGGAACCCTGCGCAGCGTGTGCCGCCAAACGATCGCCGCGCTCAGCAGCAGCACACCCCCCGCCTGGTGCGCTGCCGCCAGCGGGATCGGGACGACGAGGAGCAGCGTCGAGATGCCCAGTGTGATCTGCAACGCGGCAGCACCCAGCAGCGTGTGCAGTGCGGCCCGGGCGGGTTTCGGGAGCGCCGAACGCAGACCGGCCGCCCACAGCGAAACAATGGCTGCGCCCGACGCAATCGCGAGGACGCGATGGTCGAACTGTATTGCTGCAATATTCTCGAACCAGTTCAGATAGAGGGGATGAAGCTGGTCATAGCCCGCAGGCACCAGCCGCCCGTCCATCAGCGGAAAGGTGTTGTAGGTGAACCCCGCACGGGTGCCGGCAACAAAACCGCCCGCCAGAATCGCCAGTGTGACGAGTGCCAGCACGCCCTCCGCGGCCCGCCGCCAGCCCGCGCCCGGCCGACGATCCGGCGAGCCTGGTCTGCCTATTATGCCGAGCGCCACCCAGAGGATCGACGCATAGATCACAAGCGCCACAGCCAGGTGAGCAGCCAGCCGGTACTGGCTGACCTCGACCCGGTGGGCAAGGCCGCTTTCGACCATGTACCAGCCGAGCAGACCCTGGCCGAAGCCGAGCAGCAGGATGAGAGCCAAGGGCGGCACCAGTTGCCGCGGCAAGCGTCGGCGCACCAAAAACCAGACGAACGGTAGGGCATAGGCAAACCCGATCAGCCGTCCGATCAGCCGATGGAAATATTCCCAGAAATAGATAGTTTTGAACTGGTCCAGCGTCATCGCGTAATGGACGGCCCGGTATTCGGGGATTTGCCGGTATTTGGCGAATTCCGCGGCCCAGTCGGCGGTGGAGAGCGGAGGGACAACGCCGACGACCGGCTTCCATTCGGTAATCGACAGGCCCGAGAGTGTCAGCCGCGTGATCCCTCCGACGACCACCATCAAAAAAATCAACGCGCAGCACGCAAAGAGCCATACGGCCACCGGCGCCAGCCTTGCCCGCGCCGCGGTGTCCGTTGCAGCTTCCGAATTCGCGGCGGCAGCCGCAGAGATCGACAAGGTGCCGTCCTCAAAACGCCGATACCGCGCAACGTGATAGCGGGCCGGCCCGACGGCAAGTGCGTCACGAAGCCCGGCGGGTGCCCATCGCGGGGCCCTCGCAACACTCAGTGCAAGCGCAGCGACGTGCTGACGTGGCGGAAACGGCCCCGGAACGGGGGCCTCGCCTGCGCAACTTTTACCGAGTGCAGTTTACCCTCGATATTGTGGCTCCAAAAATCGAGGAACCGGCGTAGTTCGGGGAAGTCCGGAGCAAGATCGAACTTCTGCCAGACAAAGCTCTGCAGCAGGGCGGGATGATCGGGCATGTGATAGATAATCTCCGCCGTGGTCAGCCGGTATTCCCGAATTAGCCGCGAGGCATCGCTCATATCGGTGTTCTCCTGCGGGTCAGTCCTCCATCCACGGACCTATATGATCTTGCCTCGGCCGCAAAAAATCAAGCGAAGACAAGAAGTTAGCAGTTCTTCTGCGGGACTGCTGCCAGACGACGCGGCGCCCTTGAAGCAATCACGCAAGGGATTACACTACACACCTGCAGCAAACATTTTGCTGGCTTGTGTCTGCCGAATGGGCGGCAGCCGGGTTTGGGATCTCTACAGCATGAAGCGGGTCTTGTCAGCGCTCGTTGCATCAGGCGGCATCGCCCTGATGACGGGCATTTCTTGTTCTGCTCTTGCGGGTGCGCCGATACCGCTGGTCGAAGGCGCGCCGGTTCAAAGCCTCGCCCCGGTGGTCAGCCGGGTCACCCCCGGGATCGTCGGCATCTCGGTACGCGGACGCGTGCGCGAAGACAACCCGTTGCTGCAGGACCCGATATTCCGGCGGTTTTTCAACCTGCAGCAGCCGGTCGAGCGGGAGACACAGGCTACCGGCTCGGGCGTGATCGTCGACGCCTCGGAAGGCTATGTCATGACAAACGCCCATGTCGTCGAAAACGCCTCCAGCATTGAGGTGACGACCAAGGACAATCGTCACCTCAAGGCGAGGCTGATCGGTCGCGACCCCGGTACCGATATCGCTGTGCTGCAGATCTCTCCTGGAGGCTTGACGGCGGTTCCGATCGGCAATTCAGACCGTCTGCAGGTCGGCGATTTCGTTCTGGCGATCGGCAACCCGTTCGGCCTCGGACAGACCGTCACGTCCGGGATCGTCAGCGCGCTCGGCCGTAGCGGGCTCGGCATCGAGGGCTATGAGGATTTCATCCAGACCGACGCCTCGATCAATCCCGGGAATTCAGGCGGCCCGCTTGTCGACCTGCAAGGTCGTGTCGTCGGTATCAACACGGCGATATTGGCCCCCGGCGGCGGCAACATCGGCATCGGTTTCGCGGTGCCGATCAACATGGCGCGCCAGGTCATGGACCAGCTGATCCGCTACGGAGAGATCAAGCGCGGCCGCATCGGGGTAGCGATCCAAGATCTGACCCCCGATCTCGCTCAAGCGCTCGGCACGAAGCACACGCAGGGCGCGGTGATCGCGCGCGTCGAGCCGGGCTCGCCCGCCGAGCGCGCCGGGCTGCGCACAAACGACCTCGTCATCGCGATCAATGGCGCGCCGATGCGCAGCGGAAGCGAGTTGAAAAACCGGGTGGGCCTCTCGCGGATCGGCGACGACGTCGAGCTCACAATCGAGCGCGGCGGCCAGGAGCGCAACGTCATCGTGCGCATCGAGAAAGCAACGACGACCGCCCAACGCCAGCGCCCGTTCCGGCAGCGCTAAACCCGAATGGCAACGCCGCAAACGCCCTATGAGGTCTTGGGCGTCAAACCGAGCGCCAGTACGGAAGAGATCCGTCAGGCTTACCGCAAGCTCGCCAAGCAGTACCATCCGGACCTGAACCCGGGCAAACCCGAGGCGGAAGCGCGCTTCAAGGCGGTCTCCGCCGCGTATGACCTGCTCTCCGACCCCGATAAGCGCGCTCGTTACGACCGCGGCGAGATTGACGAGAGCGGCGCCGAGCGGCCGCCGCGCGGCTATTATCGCAATCGCGCCGAAGGTGCCGGGGGATGGAAATATCAGCCCGAGGACGAGATGGATCTGGGCGATCTCGAAGATCTGTTCGCCGCTTTCGGCTCTGCCGGGCGCCGGCGGCGCGGCGCCGGCGAAGGCTTCCGGGCGCGCGGTGCCGACCGGCACTTCACGCTGACGATAGACTTCGCCACGGCCGCCACCGGCGGCAAGCAGCGGCTGTCGCTCGCCGCCGACGAATGGCTCGATGTGACGATCCCCGCCGGCATCGAGGATTCTCAGGTGTTGCGGCTGCGAGGCAAGGGCGGTCCGGGCTTCGGCGGCGGCCAGGCCGGCGATGCGCTGATCGAGGTGAAAGTGGCACCCCATCCTCTGTTCCGCCGGGAAGGCGACAATATCCTGCTCGAGCTGCCGGTCAGCCTCGCCGAGGCAGTGCTCGGCGCACGGGTTGCGGTGCCGACGGTCACGGGTCCGGTGACGATGACGATCCCCAAGGGTTCGGATGCGGGCAGGCAATTGCGCCTGCGCGGCAAAGGGGTTCAGAAGACCGGCAGCCCGGGCGACCAGATCGTGACGCTCAAGGTTCTGATCGGACACCCCTCCGACCCCGGCCTGAGCGAGTTTCTCGAAAAATGGGCGCAGCAACACCCGTTCGACCCCAGGCAAGGGATGAGATCAGCATGATCGCCTTCGAAGAGCTGCTCCATCGCTTCGAGGGGCTTGAACGGCGCGAGCTCATCCGCTGGGTCGAGAACCGCTGGGTATTACCCGAGCGGCGTAACGACACCTGGATTTTCGATGACGTCGATGTCGCGCGGGTCGAGCTGATCCTCGACATCCGGCACGAATTCGCGATCGACGAGGAGGCCTTGCCTCTCGTGTTGGGTCTGCTCGACCAGGTCTACAATTTGCGCCGGCAGCTGCGCCGCATGTGCGACGCGTTGGCGGCCCAACCCCCCGAGGTGCAAGCCGTCATCCGCAAAGCCCTGCCGCCTTTGAAGGGCGGGGTGACGCAGGATTAAAGGATCTGAAACCGCGCCCTGGCGCCACGCTCGATCGCCGCGGCAGTCAGCCGGTCGATCTTGAGGCGGTCCCGGATCAGCTCAAGGATCCGAAGCTCCTCCTGAGTGGCCTCGCCGTCGGCAGCCACGAGGTCGCACGCAATCGCATAGGCGGTCTCACGCAGCTTCGCAGGCAGCGCACTCTTTATTGCCCGCAATGTTTGCTCAAGCCCGTCCTCCCGGCCGATCAGGTCCGTGCAGTCGTTGAGCACACGCGGCAACTGGCTGCGATCAAAATCGCGAAAGATCGGGAGGTCGCCGACGATGTCGCCGATGACGCGCAGCTCCGCATCGGGCATGTCGCTGTCGGCCGCCGATACGATGACCATCGTGTAGATGAGCGCGCGATGGTGGTCGAGCATGGAGCGGTCCTTTTGCGGTTGGCAGGCACTCAGACCAAAACCGGCCGGCGCCTGTCAAGCGACTTCCGCGGTGTGAAGGAACCGGGCAGTCGCCTCGGCCGCCTGGGCCAGCGGCACCCGGGCGACGGCGACACCCTCGGGAAAGGCGGACAGCAGACGCGAAGGCACGGTGCGGTCGAGCACGACAAACACCCCCCGGTCGCCGACGCGGCGGATCAGCCGGCCATAAGCCTGGCGCAGGCGCAATCGGGCAATCCTGTCGGCATATTCACCGCCGCCGAATACCCGCCTTCGGGCACGGTACAGAATATCCGGGCGGGGCCACGGAACACGATCGAAGACAAGAAGGCGCAGTGAGCGCCCCGGAATGTCGACCCCGTCACGCACGGCGTCGGTGCCGAGCAGGCACGAATCCTCCTCGGCACGAAAGATGTCGACGAGAGTGGCGGTCGACATCGCATCGACATGCTGGGCCAGGAGCAGGATGCCGCGCGCCGCGAGCGCGGCGGCGATGCGCTCATGCACGGCGCGCAAACGGGCGATTGCCGTAAACAGTCCGAGGGCGCCGCCGCGAGCCGCCGCGAACAGGCTTGCATAGGCCGCCGCGACCTGCCCGACATCATCACGAGGGATGTCGGTGACGATGAAGATCCGGGTCTGTATCCGGTAGTCGAACGGAGAGGCGATGCGAGCGGCGGCCGGGCTCGCCGGTAAATGACGCAGACCGGTCCCCGCCTCGGCACTTCGCCAGGCGCCCTCAGGATCGGCTGCGCCGTCGGTTAGTGTCGCCGAAGTCACGAGGAGGCCATGCGCGAGCTGTGCTACCATTGCCGCAAACGGGATGCCGGGATCGACCCAGTTCCGGTTTATGCCGATATCGGTCTCGAG
>JAFMSA010000421.1 GCA_017353855.1 Alphaproteobacteria bacterium | reverse complement strand
TGTAAGTGAGTGTGCCCCCGTGCTTCGGCGCCTCGTCACCGCGCGCCACAGGGATGCAGAGGAGTGCGCTCGCCAGCACTGCCGCCCCGGCACCGCCCGCGATCCCTGGGCAAGATAGGTCGGGCCTTCGCCGGGCCGACGGGATCTTACAACAGGTCCACCCGTCCCCCCTCATTTGTCGAGCCAGATCGTGGCGAGGTCCTGGTTGATGTAATGGCTGGGGCTGATCTTCCAGCCTTTAACGTAGGATCGATAGGGCACGATGCGGTACCACCACAGCACCCAGATCTGGTGGGCCTGATCATCTATTACGTATTTTTCGAACTGGCGCATCAACGCGCGCTGTTTCGCAAAATCGGTCTCGCGCAACATTCTATTGTAAAGATCCAGTTCGGCCTGATCTTGGTAATATCCGTAGGCTGCAGCGTAATTTGGCAGAAACGTCTGGACATCCAACAGCGGATTTGGCACCCCGTGGCAATTGGCGAGCAGCGCCACCTGGAAATTGCCACTGCGCAGGGCATCCAATTCTGGGCCGGTCGGCTCGACCCTTTGCGTGACGTGCAGGCCGATTTTGCTCCACTCGTCGACCAGCCAGGTGCCGACATACTTGTAAGGCTGGTCGACATTGCGGTTCAAAAGCTCGAAGCTCAACCCCTCGGCGCCGGCTTCCTTCAGCAGGCGCCTGGCTTCGGTGCGCGATTTTTCGATGTCTGACCAGAACCCGGCGATCTGCCCGAGCTCCTCCTTCGTCGCCGCCAGCGGCGAGTGTGGAAATACGATGCCGCCGACTGTGCGCACATTGGCGATTTTGGCGAGCGCCGGGGCCCCGTGCCAGCGGTCGATCGCCAAAGTCAGAGCCCGGCGCACCCGCGGATCGTCAAACGGCTTTTTCTGGTGATTGGGGGTCACCAAATTGCCGCAGTTCCAGTCGCTCTCCTGCACTGCAAGCTCGCCGTCAAGAGCGCTCTTGAGCGCGTCGCGCGTCGAAGGCGGAAATCCGCGGAATTCGATCGCGGCGCGTTCGCTGCGGATCGCGCCGACCCGCACCGCCTGCTTGGGCGCATAAACGCCGCTGAAGCCGTCGAGGTAAGGCTGACCCTTATGAAAGTAATCGGGGTTGCGAACCCCTTTGATCGCCTGGCCGGTATCGTATTCGGCAAACTTGAATGGACCAGAGCCGAGAACGTTCTTCTCGTACCAACGCGGATTCGTGTCAAGTATTTCTTTTTTGTAGATGAAAGTGAAGGGGTCGGCAAGAGCCGGCAGAAATGCATTGGTTGGGAATTTGAGGTGGAACACCACTGTCGACGGGTCGGGTGCCTCGACCGTGTCGACCATCTCGTACCAACTCTCGCGCGCGCTTATCATCCCCTTGGGCGGGTGAATGATCATTTGCCAGCTCGCCGCCACATCGGCGGCGGTCAGCGGCGAGCCGTCATGAAATTTAACGCCGTCGCGGATCTTGAAGGTGTAGGTCTTGCCGCCATCGGTCGGCTGCGGCACAGACGTGCAGAGATCGCAAGCAAAATCGGTCGTCGAGGACGGGTTTTCCGGGTCGACGCGGATCAAGGTGCTGTAGAACGGCGCGACCGAATGCAGAGTCGCGAACGTACCCTCGCGATGACCGTCGAAGCTCGGCGGCGCATCGTCCGGGATTACATAGGTCAAAGTTCCGCCGCGCTTTGCCGGGGCCTCTTCCTCTGACGGGGTCGCCGCCAGCGCCAAGCCTGCTGCGAGCGCGAACGCGCATGCGCCGGTGATCACCGGCCACGGACCCAATCGCATCTTCGCCTCTCGTTGCCTGTTGATCACGATGTAACGACGGTGCCTGCCCCCTTGAGAAGTCGCGCCGCCGAGGTAGGTTCGATCGCAGTTTCGCTGCTGCGAAAGCAGACTGCCGGATGCGGTCTTTCGGCGATGCGTGCTCGTGGCGGCCACGACGATGCGCAGGCCTCGGTCGAAAATCGGGAGCGCGTCCGGAACCCGGCGGCGAGCCGAGGCAGGTCGGGCGGCTGCTCAACCGGATCGAGCCTGGCCTGGTGCGGCCGGTCGAGCCGCGGCACCGAGCGCAACAGTGCTAAGCTAAAGGGGTGCGCGGGGTAATCATAAATCTGTATCGCCGAGCCGCTCTCAACGATGCGGCCGGCCTCCACGACGGTGACGCGATTGGCATGGCGCAACGCCGTCCCGAGATTGTGCGTGATGGTGATCAGCGCCACATCGAGCCGGCACCTCAGTTCTCTCATCAATTCCCGGGATCTGCGCCCGGATGGTCGCATCGAGCGCTGTTGTTGGCTCATCGGCGATCAATTTGGGGTCGCAGGCGATCGCAATCATGGTGTGTTGTCGCTGCCCGACAGCTGCTGCCGATATTGCTTGAGCTGTCGCTCCGGATCGGCGATGCCGACCTTTGACAACAGTTCAGCGGCGCGAGCGCGCGGGCCGGGCTCGATCCGCTCTCGACGACGATCGCCATGCCCTCGCCGGGTTCAACGGTGTAGGAAATGGCGTCGACGACCACGCGCCCCACCCGCGGGGCCGGTACGGAATACGTGCAGATTCCCGTCTTCTAGGAATCGTGACAAAACGCGCGCTTCCTTCCTCCCATCGACGCGGCCTTGCTTCTATTCTTTTCGGCCGACATTCGAGATTGCCGTTGGTTCGCACGATCGTCCCTTTGACGAGCTTAGGCAATCACAAATCGAGCCGCGGCGGAAAAAGGCTATCGTACGGAGGGTTGACGGTTAAAGGGTGCTGATGCGTGCCGTTTTGCCCGCCGCCGAGGCATCCCTCTCCTCGCGTCGCTTGCCGACACTTGTTCGGCATCGCGCCGACTCTCCCGACTGCCGTGTGCGTAGCGGCGGGCTGGGCCGTAATATGCTAACTTTGTTAGGCAACTTTGGTACGCACGGCGGAATAGCTGGAGGAAGCGTTTCCCCGCTGGAGAAAGTTCGTCGCGAATCGCCGAGCAGACCGTAGGGCAGTCGGCGCCCCGCTCAGCAAGCGGGCGGACCAGGTCATGAGATTGGGCGAGAGTATGAAAATTTTGTCGATCCGCCAGCCTTGGGCCGACCTCAAGCGACGCGTGGATCAGGAATGGCCCACGGTACTTGGTTGGTCAATTGCGGTTCTCGATACGAGCGGGCGCGGATGTCGTCGATCTGTCTCGGAGCGGTGGCGCTAAACTGGCTGCGTATGTACCTGCCCCTTGCTGCAGCGAACCTGCTGCAGCTGGGTGTTAACCATTCTCATCCACTGACTGGCAGCTTACCGATATCGTCACCGTGACGGACGCCCGGATGGAGCGGATTCTTTGTCGCGCACACTGGCCTTTGCGACGTCTCGGTTCGCCGCGCCCGATTGGAAAAACAATTGCGGTCGCCGGCTACCTCGAGGTGTCTCGCGTGCGGCTTCAGTGCGTCCGGGAAGCCGGACGTCTGGACGGCCCCGCAATTCGGGCCGCGGGACCGCAACGCGAACGCTCTCATCACGATAGCACTATGTGCGGGCAGTCGTGTAGAGCGTGATCGGCAGTCGTGATCAACGGCCGCGGTGATGGCCACGTGCGCAAGCAATTTGATTGTTCGTCCGATCCGTTTCGCCGATCGACCGTAACTCGGCTGCCGACACGGATGTGGGAGGCGCAGAGTAAAACTTGCAAAGCCTGTCCGACATGGAGATCCGTGATCTGATGTATCTGGAGGCTTCGGCGGCGGCAGGAAACTTCACCCGTGCCGCCAGGTCTCTCCGGATCAACACCTCCACGATCAGCCGTCGCGTCGGTCGATTTGAGGACGAGCTCGGCCTTGCATTGTTCGAGCGCGGGCATAGTGGGGTTCGGCTGACCAGCGGCGGCAAGGCGGTATTGGCCCAAATCTAGCGCGCCTTGGCCGAGCTCGACGCGATCAGGCACGCCGGCGATCAGAACGGCAACGGGATAATCGGCAAAGTCCGCCTTGGGGTGCGGATGCCGCCGATCGGCGAACCGCTGTGCGGCCTGCTGGCCCGATGGCGGGCAAAGCATCCCGAGGTCGGGCTCGCGATTGCGGAAATGAACGAGTGGGAGACTCAGGCGGCCATCCAGGAGCGCCGCGTCGACGTCGCGCTGATGACGACCCATACGCTCTGGCCCGATGCCGTGACAGCACCGCTCTACCGCGAACGGATCGTCGCGGCGATCCCGTGCGAACATCCGCTCGCAAAGCAGAAAATTCTCGATTGGGAGCGCTTGCGGAAGGAAACCTTCCTCGTTCAGGGCTGGGACAACAGTCGGTCAGCCCGGGCGTTCTATGCTTCGTTCATGGGCTGCGGCGTCAAATTCCAGTGCCATGCCGCAAGCAAACAGAGCGTGTTCGCACTGATCGCCGCGGGTTTTGGGATCACGCTCGCCACCGCTAGCCAGGCTGAGGTGGTGTTCCCCGGCGTCGTCTATCGACCGATTCGCGAGGACAATGCTTGGGTGCAGGTCGAGCTGGTGTGGTGTCCGGAGGCGGAAGATCTGGCCATCGGCCGGTTTGTCGCCTTCATGCGCGATGAGGCCGTCTCACGCCGGCTTTTCTGAGCTGGGCTTTTCGGGGAGAGCGCGCCGTGGCGTGACGTCGGCGCGCCGCAGTTTCGCGAAGGCGCGATCCGTCG
>JAFMSA010000420.1 GCA_017353855.1 Alphaproteobacteria bacterium | reverse complement strand
TGACGGTCATGGGGGCCGCAAAGGTGCCTTTCTTCAACCGCCGCACCGTCGCCCGAATGATGGGCCTCGCGGAAGCCGCGGTGGATTTGATCGAGAATGACGTCGGCGGAGGGTTCGGGGCGCGCGGTGAGTTCTACCCCGAGGATTTCCTGATCCCGTTTGCCGCTCGGTATGCCAGGCGTCCCGTTATGTGGATAGAAGACCGCCGAGAGCATCTGATCGCAATAAATCACGCGCGACAAATGGACTGCGAGGTCGAGATCGCCTGCAACCGCGACGGCACGATCCTGGGTTTGCGCGGCGATGTGTCCGTCGATCTCGGCGCTTACGTCCGCACCAATGGGCTTATCGCACCGCGCAATGTCGTACAGCTCTTCAGCGGGCCGTACCGCATTCCGAACATCCGCCTGACTTCCTCGGCGTTGGTCACGAACAAGACCCCGACCGGCACCTATCGCGCACCTGGCCGGTACGAGGGGAGTTTTTTCTGCGAGCGGCTCATCGAACTGGCCGCGAACGATCTCGGTATCGACTGTATAGAGATGCGTCGGCGCAACCTCGTCCCCGATGCCGAGATGCCCTATCCGCTCGCCCGTGTGGAGCCCCGAGATCTCGCCGCGGAGACCGAATGCGACAGCGGCGACTACGCCTATGTGCTGGACCGTTGCCTCGCCGAATTCGGCTGGGAGGAGAAGCGCAAATTACAGGGTCGCTTGATCGAAGGTCGATACCACGGCGTTGCGGTTGTCTGCTTCGTCGAAGGCAGCGGGGCCGGCCCGAAGGAAAATGCACGGCTCGAATTGGAGCGCGACGGCACCGTGACGGTCTATGTCGGGTCGGCCGCCGTCGGGCAGGGGCTCGAGACGATCATTGCCCAGATCGCCGCCGATTCACTGGGTTTGACGATCGACAAAATTCGTGTGCGGCACGGCTCGACGACCTATCTGGACGACGGCTACGGCTCGTTTGCCTCCCGCTCGACAGTATTGGGCGGATCGGCGGTGTTCGAGGGTGCGGCCGTGCTGCTCGGCAAGATCCACGCTGCGGCAGCGAGGCGTCTGGGCTGTGGTCTGGACGAGATTGAGATCACCGACAGCGCTGCCCGGACCCGAAATGGCCGCTCGGTTGCGCTGACGGAATTGGCAGCGGACGGGCTCAAGGCAGATGCCAGTTTTGCGAACGGACAGCGGCTCACCTATGCTTATGGTTCGGCAGCCGCGCACGTTGCCGTTGATCCGGAAACGGGTCGAGTAGAACTCCTCGACTATCTTGTCGTCGAGGATGTCGGCCGCATCGTCAATCCACTGACCTTGCACGGCCAAGTAATCGGCGCGACCGTGCAGGGCCTCGGCGGCGCCTTCATGGAAGACCTCGTTTACGACCCGAATGGGCAGCTCCTGGCCGGCAGCCTTGTCGATTACTCGATCCCGATCGCCACCGATTTCCCGCAGATCCGCGCGATTTCGCTTGAGCATCGGCCGTCACGAACCAATCCTCTCGGTGTTAAGGGTGCCGGCGAGGGTGGCATTATCCCGGTCGGCGGGCTGATGGCGAATGCGATCGCGGGAGCGCTCTCTTCGCGTGGCGCCGAGCCTAACGAACTGCCCCTCTCGGCGCCACGCGTTTGGCGCTTGGCAAACCTGTCGTAGCAAGGAGGAAGCAATGGCGCTCGTACCATTGGCCACAAAGGGCAACTACTTTCATGTTTACGATTTCCGGGTACAGCCTGGTCGCGGCGACGAGTTCGTCGAGCTGTTCAACAAGTTTGATTACGGTGATAATAATCCATTCCATCGCTCGCGCGCTCAGGTCAAGGACGGCGTCTTGTGTCGCGACGCCGCCGATCCCGACCATTTTTATCTGATCGGCGAATGGGCCGATATCGAGGAGCACCGGCGAATCCGCGAATTCGTGGCGCGTGAGATCAAGCCGGAATTTGTAGAGCTGATCCAGGATGGTCACTTCGTGCCGACTTATGCACAGGTCGTGTCGATGACACCGCAGGAAATTCTCGACCGCTCGCACCGGCAGTAATGGGCTTCATTCATCTGAATGCTGAGAAATCCCGGGTAAGGGACGGCGCAGCCTGTCGTTCCGGTTTGCATCGGGAGGGGAGGTGATGCGCTCGTGCGCCGTGGGGCGCATCGCGTTGAAGCGTCAGCTCATCGGATAGCTATTGACCGACGCTCTGTTCGGCTGAGAGGGCCGCGAGGCAGTTTCGCCGGCTGCGGACGGTTGCTCGGTGAGCATTCGTGCCGGCATGATGGCGATAACGGGTGTCGGTCAATCATCTTAGGGAGGAATGATGTTCAAGAGGATCGATCACGTCGAGATCGTTACCGACCAGCTTGATCGGACAGTTCAGTTCTACACCGAGGTACTGGGATTCAAAGTGAAAGCCCGAGACCGGATCGAGCGGTCGGGTCTCGGTGTGCCGATGGAACTCGTTTATCTGGACCTCGGCGGCACTGTCGTCGAGCTGATCTCATATGAAGGCGCCTCGCTCGCTCCGGCGCCACAGACTGAGCATCTTGGATACCGTATGATTGCTCTCGAAGTCGACGACATGCAGAAGGCGGCCGACTTTGTGAGGAGCAAGGGTGTCGAGGTCGTCTGGGGCCCGAGGGTTCGTGAAACTTATTCGAGGGCGGAGATCTGCGACCCGAATGGCTACCGTATTGAGCTCCGGGAATGGTTCTAGTGAAGGTCGCACGCACTTACGAGGTCTGTCACCCGGAGTCGGTGGCTGCCGGTGGATCTTAGGCAAGGCGCCATCCTGGCAAGCGGATACGGACCGGCGCTGCGGCAAGAGACAAGGAAAGAGAAGCCTCCAGATCCTATCTGAAAATCCGCGTGCGGCGGCGAAGCTATCGCGAGTGAAGTGACGGTTGGCAGGTAAGCGTTCGGTATCACGCCTGATTTTGATTTTTTAATTTTAACTGGCGGGGAGCGGGAAGCATCTGCCTGCCCGGACAATGAAGCGCCGGCGGCCGCTGCTGCGTCGCGCACGCAGCAGCAAGGGAGGCGCGGATGCGGAGCGCTTCCGTACCCGGGTCGTCGCACAGCTTTCTGCCACCGAAGCGGTGGCAGAGCAAGTAACCCTCGGAACCTGGAGACACGGGATGCGGGTCGGGTCCGCGCGATGGCGGGCCGTCGTCGTGATCCGCGCCGTCTTTCGCTACCGCGGCAGCGACACCAGAACCCATTTCAACCCCCTGAATCCGACCGGGGTGTGGCCAGCCGACACAGCCACACCGGCTCGGGGTGATCGCTGAGCGCGACAACGCTCGATGCCCGGGCGCCGCTCAGACGATTATCACCCCGGGCTGCGCAACGGCAGCACCGAAGCATCGAGAACACTGGTCTGGCGCAATTGCGCCGGATTGCCGCTACGACGCCGACGAATAATTTGGACCAGCAATTTTCAGCGTGCGGACCGTGCGTCCCTTTCGACGGCGCGGCTCAGTGCAACGCGGCTAACTCTGGCGAGCGCAGTCCGGTATTCAGCACAGCAACGATCCTTCAGATTCAGCGATTGCCTTCGGCCATTTCGGCTTGCCACTCCAGCATCGCATCGATCCATTTCCGCCGTGGCGATTGGAGCAACGCTGTTCCGGTCTGCGCCTGCTCAAGCTTTTGCAACAGGAACCGCGCATCGATCGGGTGCAAGGGCGAGTCTTGGTCAACCGCACGTTTGATCAGGCCGAGCTTTTCATCATCAGTCATCTTGCTTTCCTCCTATTCCATTCGCCGACAAAGCGCGGTCGCGCGTTTAAACGTTCAACCTCTGAATGACAGCTCTCAACGGTCTGCTCCGATCGCTCCCGCACATCGACGGAGTGCACGGTCAGATCGGACAATGCCCCACCCCGATGCACCGGCGTCCGCGGGTGCTCGCGCCCGGCCCGCGTGAGCATTCGCTCGGCTCCCCAGCTGGGACGCGGACCGCCGGCTCCAGACTTGGTGACAATCGTTGCCCGGCTCGGCTTGTCCCCGTTTGCCTCGCCGCACTGCTCCATCAGGCGCTCGCTTCCAACACGAACAGCGCCAGATTGTTCCTTCTCGTCTCGACCAGAAGCTAGGCCCGCGGATTAATTATCGGCAACACTCGGGAATGGCAAAGGTCTCTGCACGCATGGATCGGCAATTTGATCCACAGCTCGTCAAATGCGATGACGGTTTCCAGCCCGCCGCGGACTTCCATCGAGATCCGGCAGAAGTAGTCCCGATCAAACCAATAGTTACAACGGTCCCCGCGTATGTTGCCTGACTGGTGGTGAGATATAGCATTGCCGCTGGGGAACGGGTCTTCGAAGCTGGATTGCGGAGTACAAGTAGCTTGCAGCCGATCCGGACCCCGTGCGCGCTGCGCATCGGGCGCAATGGCAACGATAAACCAGAGTTGCCAGCCGACGTCTTCTGAACCTCCCCCCGGAAAGTCGGGGGGTTCTGAGGGGCATCCCGGAAACTCTCCGCAGCTCTCGCCACTGCATTGCGTGGGTACATCATCTGCGGCCTGTCCTCTTCGACGGACGATCCGCTCCGACGCTCATCGCGTGGCGATCGGCAAGAGCCTCTCCCGCTCGCAGATTGAAGGAAAGCTTGGCACCGTCCGTCGCAGCAGCGGTTCCACAGCCGC
>JAFMSA010000419.1 GCA_017353855.1 Alphaproteobacteria bacterium | reverse complement strand
ACCCCGTACTGGCCGTCGAGCCACGCGGCGCAAGGCAGAACGCGCTTCTTGTCGCGCAGATAGGCCTCGGCCATCTGGATCGCCGAACTCGCCGGAGCGTAAAACGCCGAGCCTGTCTTTAGGAGACCGACGATTTCCCCGCCGCCGTCGCGGGTGCGCTGGACGATTTGATCGAGCCGCTCCCGCGTCGTCCAGCCCATCTCGACGAGGTCCGGAAGCGGGATCCCGGCGACGGTCGAGTAGCGCACCAGCGGGACCATCGTGTCGCCGTGACCGCCGAGCACGAAGGCCGTGACATCTTCGACCGAGACGTCGAACTCCTGTGCCAGGAAATACCGGAAACGGGCGCTGTCGAGAATTCCCGCCATGCCGACGACCCGGTGTGGGGGCAACCCGCAAGCCTCGCGCATGACCCACACCATCACATCGAGCGGGTTGGTTATCGTGATCACGAAAGCCTGCGGGCAGTACGTCTTGATTGCCTCACCGACGGTTTTGACGATCCCGGCATTGACTCCGATCAGATCGTCGCGACTCATGCCGGGCTTGCGAGGAATGCCGGCGGTGACAATGACGACATCGGCGCCCTCGATCTCGGCATAATCGTTGGCCCCCTTTATGACCGCGTCGTAATCCTCGATCGTCGAGCCCTGGACGATATCGAGGGCTTTTCCCTGCGGCACGCCCTCAATGATATCGAACAAGACGATATCGCCGAGGTTTTTGAGCCCGGCGAGGAGCGCCAGCGTGCCGCCGATCTGCCCGGCGCCGATCAGTGCGATCTTGTTGCGTGCCATATCGATGCCTTTCGTCTGCGATGCCGCCGGCGCGGACGCCGAACGGTGCCGGGTCCTTACTGCAACCAGGATAGCGAAGCTACGATTTCAAATGCTTGTCAAAGAACGCGACAATGTCCTGCCATAGCTCGGCGGCCGGTCCCTCGCGATAGCTCGGCCGGTAATCGGCGAGAAAAGCGTGGCCGGCGTTCCGGTAGACCTTGATCGTTACGTCCCTGCCTGCTTGCCGGGCGCGGCGGCGCAATTCGTCGGAGTGGGCGATTGTCGGGTTCTGGTCCTCCTCGCCAAACACGGCAAATAGCGGGCAATGCAGGCGGTCGATCAGGTTGAGGATCGGCGTTGGCCGCGATGGCGTCGTCTCGGCGTCCGGTGTTGCGCGATCGATAAAGCCGCCCCAGCAATCGATTGCCACATCGGGCTTGGTGCTGCTGCACGCAAACAGCAGGGTCTGGCGGCCGCCCGAGCAGAAGCCGATGACGCCAACCTTACCCGTCGCGCCGGACAGCCCGCGCAAATGGTCTGCAGCCGCTTCAAGGTCCCGGACGGCCTGTGCATCGGGCAGGCCGAACATCACCGGGAAGACCGAGTCCATGTCGTTCGGATCCGGGGAGCCTGCCCGCGTGTAGAGGTCGGGCGCCAGCGCGTTGTACCCGATATGGGCAAACCGCCGGGCGATGTCGCGGATGTGCTCCACGAGCCCGAAGGCCTCATGGATGACGACAATGCCCGGATCACCCCCCTCGGGCTGGCTCGGTCGCGCGAGGTATCCCTTGATCATATCGCTGCCGCTTTTGAACTCTACGTCTTCGCCCCACACGCGGCTGGGATCGGTTACCGTGCCCGGTATATTCGCCATGCGAGCCTCCTTGAAGCGAGACCCGCACGTTAGCACCAATCTCCCGAGAGCGTGAAGCTGGGCCTCGCTGCCCGGCGGTGGATGCTGCTATGATCAGAGTATTGTCAACGCAGGAGGAAACCGGCATGACTATCGAGTCCGCGGCACTGAAGGAAAAAACGGCAGCCGACGCGCAGCCAGCGATGAAACTCACCGTGTCGAGCGCGAAGGCGCCCGAATTTGTTCGGGGGCGGCGCGATTTTTTCAAATATCGCGACCTCGGTCTCACGAAGGCGACCGAAGGGTGGATGCGCGCGCAAGTGACATCGGCGATCACCGGAATGACCGAGCCCACGGGATGGCATTACCATGTGTGCGAGGGGCAGTTCGTTTATACGCTCAAAGGCTGGGTCGAGCTCGAATTCGCCGATGGCACCAGCTGCCGGCTGGACGCCGGCGATTCCGTTTTCATTCCCGGCGGCATGCGCCACAATGAGATCGCCACTTCGGACGATCTGGAGATCCTGGAGATTTCGGTACCTGCCGACATGGGCACGGTTCCGGTCGAAGCGCCGCCAGGCCGCGCGAAAGGCTAACAATACCGGGAACCCCTTGCGGAGGGCCGCGGATCGCTTATCATCCGCGGCGCGCGGGTGTAGCTCAATGGTAGAGCAGAAGCTTCCCAAGCTTACGACGGGGGTTCGATTCCCCTCACCCGCTCCAGTCGCGGCTGAACGCCTCGCCGTTCCTAATTTCTGGCACACTTTTGGTGGTATGCAGGCGTGCCAAGGGTACTGAAGTTCAAAAAAAGAGAGGTCCTTATGTCCGGTACACAGCGATTACCCGCCGGCGCGCCAAGAAAAGCCAGCCAACGTCGCACTCGGCGCGCAGCGCCCTTGCAGCCACGCATCAGCCGGGTCTGGCGCCCCGGGGACAACGTACGTTGGCGGGACCGGGTCGGTGTCTTTCGCCGCGAGCTCGAGGACGGCGAACACGCCGAGATCCTGATTGCCGATCGCCCCTACCGTGTGCGGGTCGGCGAGCTAACGTAAATTATGTCGTCCCTCCGCGATCAACCGGGCACGCGGTTGAGGAATGCGTCCATCTTTCGCTGTGGCCGATCTCGACAGATCGTTCGGGAAAAGCGTGAACTCGTGCGCGCGTGCGGGGTAGATCGCCAGTCGGCCTCATTGCCCGCCGCGATCCACCGCGCTGCATGACCAACGGATCGTCGATTAACGCATCGTTCGTCCCGATACTGAAGAGTGCGGGACAAAGATTGCTCAGGCCGGCGTAGAGCGGGGAAATATCGGGAACACGCCGGTCCTCGTCCTCAGCATCAGTCGCGTATTGCCGAACCGACGCTGGCTCGGCGTCATGCCGAGGTCGAACGCGCCATAGACATGTTGGCGCCGCGGAACATCGCGCAGCCGTGAGGATCCCGCATACGCAAAATCGTCACGACGCTCAGATGCCCGCCGGCGAACTCACCGTGGATTGTTAGAATGTCGGTGCCGAATTCTGTTTTGCCGTTACGCACCAGCCATAAGGCGGCGGCTTCGCAATCATCCGGACCTGCCGGGTACGGATGTTCCGGGGCCAGACGACAGTCCGCGCTGACCACCGCCTGACCGGTATTGTTGGCGATCCGTTCGAGCATAGGATCCTGCATGTCCGCGCCGCCGAGCACCCGGCCGCCACCATTGAGATGCAAATGTACCCCGCGCGGTTGCGCCGATGCGATTCACACGTAGGGCGATATCGTTGCCGTCCGTGATGGCAATCGTCATGGTTCGCGCCCGCCGGCCAGCAACTCCACGAGTGCGGCGTTGAGCTTTCTTGGATCCGGTCAATCGCCGCGGCGCCGAACAAGCCGGTCTCCAACGGGCGTATGTCGCTCATGGCGTTCTCCGGAGATTTCCCCACGCTTTTGTTTGCGGCCCCACCTAGGATATCACGTTCACAGACGATTGCGGCTGCAGCCTCGCGAGTTCGTTCAGAAGCTTGGCGACTTCGCAAATGGCGTGAGTTGTAGCTCGTGCGTCCAGCATGACCGGTCTTGCGTGTGCAGGTACCAGAACGCCTCGGCGATCTTTAGCGGATTGATGATGAGATCTGGCCGGTTCTGATTCCTCGACAATGCCCGGGTGCCGGGCGAGTCGATCGTGCCGTCGATGACGACGTTGGCCACGTGAACGCCGTGCTCGGAGTACTCCTCAGTAAGCACCTGCGCCAGTGTGCGCATCATGACTCGGGGATAGTAAAGTGACTGTCCGGTCATTCGCTTCCGGCCGCGCAGTGAGTTCGAGTTGTTGGAGAAGAAAAACGAGCCCTGACCCTTCTGCCGCATCGCCGGCAACACTTCCTTAGCGACAAGAAATGGTCCGCGGCAGGCAATATGCAGCGCCGTGTCCAGGATTTCGACCGGGACGTGCTCGAGCAATTCCTTGTCCGGGGGAAGATCGCGGCCTTCGAGATAGCCTGCGTTGTAGATCGATACCTCCGGATCGCCGGCTTCGCGGCGGATCGTCGCGAAGGCCGTCGCGATCGAGTCCTGCGAGACGAGATCGAGTTCGACGGTCATGCATTCGCCGCCCTGCTCGCGGATGGCTGCGGCGAGTGCTGAGGCGTTGGATTGCCTACGCGTCGTCAGAACGACAAAGAAACCCTCCTGGGCAAACTTCTGTGCAACAGCGCCGCCGACACCCCAGCGCACGCCCGACGGCAGGCCGCTGTCGTCTACCGTATGCCCATGCGCCAGTAACGTATTGCGGCCGTCCGATTGCCACTTGGAGGTGGCGCCAATCACCACGCAGACGTGTTTGCCTCTGGTACCGGTCCTCATTCTGCAGTCTCCTTTGCGTTTTCAGTGAGCCGGGCGCGAAATCCCTGACTGGTTCCGGGGACACTCCGCCCTACCGGTCCCAGCCCCACCAGGCACACAGCGCTTCTCCCATAATGAGCCTTTTGTCCTCCTCTGTTAACCACGGCAATTCCTCGGTGAACATCGTCA
>JAFMSA010000003.1 GCA_017353855.1 Alphaproteobacteria bacterium | reverse complement strand
GCGCGCAGCCCCGGGTCCTCACACACGCGCTCGATCGCGCGGGCGAGCGCCTGGGGCCCGCCGCCGGCGCTGCCGGGCAACGGCACCAGGATGCCGCTGTCGCCGTCCTCAATGAGACCGGCCGGCCCGTCGCTCGCGGTCGCGACGACCGCCCGTCCGGCGGACCAGGCCTCGATGATCACGTTGCCGAGCGGCTCGTGAAGGGACGGGCACACCAGCAGGTCGGCGCTGGCGAGGAGCGCCGGCACATCCTCGCGCCACCCGAGAAAGCGCACCCGGCCGGCCAGGCCGAGCCGGGCGGCGAGCTGCTCGAGCCGCGGCCGCAACGGGCCCTCGCCGGCAATCCAGAGATGAACACCGCGGGTTTTGGCAAGCGCTTCGAGCAGCAGATCCAAGCCCTTGTTGGGATGGAGCCGGCCAAGCGCGAGCGCTAGAGGTGCGCGGGGCCGCGACACATCAACCGTTTGTTTCGCGCCGGCTGCGCTCGCATCGGGAACGAAGTTCGGTAGGTAATCGATCCGGTCCCGGGGCCAGCCTCCGGCTATCGCGTAATCGACAATAGTGCGCGTATTCGCGACCAGATAATCGCAGCGCCGATAGTACTTCAAATCGTAGTACCCCCCGAGCCGGGCGACGTGCACAAAGTCGCCGCGCGGACAAAGCCGGGTTGCCCGGCTCATCCAGGTCAGAACGACATTCGGGCGCCAGGCGGCGATCTCGCGCCGGAAGCCGCGCCTCGTCACAAGGTCGAACGCCCCGCCAAAAGCGAGCTCGGCCACCGCTATCCCGGATGCGCGCAGAGTCCGGGCGCGAACGGGATTGCGGCGGATCAACACGCGCTGCGGTTCTCCGGCGCGGTGTAATGCCTCGGCAAGACGCAGGAAAAAGGTCTCGGCTCCGCCATGCTGGGCCCCGGCAATCGCCTGCAGCAATCGCCGGGTCATGAGATCAGCGCCTCGAAGCGGGCAGCGACCGCATCCCAGCTCAAGCCGCGCTGATGTTCCAACGCGGCCAGATGCCAGCGCTGCCACAATGCATCATCGGTCAACGAGGCGACTGCGGCCGCGGCAAAGCTTTCGTCATCCTCTGCAACACGGCCAGTCACGCCATCCATGACCCGTTCGCCGGCCGAGCCCAACGGCTTGACGACCGCGGGCACACCCATGGCTTGCGCTTCGGCTAGAGCAAGGCAGAACGTCTCTCCCGGGTCCCCGCGATAGAGCATGACCCGCGCGCCCGCCAATACGGCCGCCAACCGGCTGTGCCCTAGCGGGGCGAACCGGCATATTCCGAAACGCGCAAGCGCATCGGCCCGTGCCAGCACCTCTTCCATTCCTGGCGGGCTCGCTCGGCCGTAAACGGCCGCCCCGGCATAAATGTGGAGCTCGGCCTGCGGGACCGCGGGGGCGATGCGCGCAACCCACAGATCGAGGAGCCAATCAAGGCCGCGCAGCGGGTTTGACGTGAAGATCGCCCGGGGTGGGGGCGTTTGGCGCGGCTTCGCACCGCGAAAGGGTTGGAGAAGGCCGTAGGGGATGGTCTCCTGACCGCCGCGGGGAAGCCAGCGCGGGATGGTCCCGGCGTGATAACGTCCGCTGGTCACCAGGATTGGGTGATACCGGGCAAGCCGGCACAGGTTGCGCGGCTTTTTGAGATAGCCGGCGGGATTGTGCAACCAGAACACCCGCCGTCCCGCGTTGCGGACGAGACCGATGACCCGGTGGCCGCGGTTTCCGATATAGAGATCGCATGCATCTGGAATCCCGCTCGACAGCGGCGCCCAGCACACCCTTTTGTGATTTAGCGAGGCGTGACAGCGGTTACGTACGATTACCCGATGACCGCGCTGCGCGAATGCCTCAGCGAGTGCGACGAAGGCGGTCTCGGCGCCGCCGAGCGGGCCCTCGTCGGCCATTGCGCCGTCGAATGCGATGCCGTCATCGGCCATCACCACACTAGCCATCAGTCACAGTCGCGTGCCGCCTTTCTGCGGGCGTGGCAGGAGGCTCGGTGTGTGGCGTGTCCAATCGCGCTTTCAGGTAGGAAAGGATCGGGTAAAGTGCGGCGCACAGCGCGATCAGAAAACCGTGGGGACCCTCACGGTAGCCCTTGCGGACGACATAGCATTTCCAGAATCGCGAAACGATGCGGCGCAGATTGCGACGAAAACTGCCGATGTCGCCGCTGTCGCGCAGATCCTGTGCCCGGGCGGTGGTGTAGCGATCGAGGCGCCGCAACATTTCCGAGACGTCACGGTCGACGTGATGGATAAGAGGGAACGGCAGCCTGGCACCCTCTCTCCCGCAGAGCGAGACGGCCGGATGCACGCGTTCCTCGCCCCACCGCTTGACGCCTTTGCGGAACAGCGCGGCGTGCGCCGATCTGCCGAAGGAACCACCCCAACCCCAGCGCACCAACCGCGGACCGATATAATTGTCGACGGGGATCAGATGCCACGCGGCGGAGGAAGTCTCGACAATTCTTCGGATTTCGTCGGCAAGTTCCTGCGGCACTCTCTCATCGGCATCGACTTCGAGTATCCATTCGCCGCGGCAGACGTCGATCCCGGCATGGCGGCGCGGCCCTTCACGTTCCCAGGCGCCCTCGACGATCCGGTCGGTGAACTGCCGTGCAATCTGCAGCGAGCCGTCGCGGCAGCGGTCGAGCACGACGACGGTCTCGTCGGCGAATTCGAGGCAGGCAAGACATTCGGCTAGCTGGTGCGCCTCGTCATGGGCGACGACCAGGGCCGACAAGCGTGGCTCGCTCATGCCGCCGTGCTCGCAACCGAGTGCCACAACCGGCCTGCTGCGGCCTCGACTGCCTCGACGGAGAGCCCATCCATCAGGGTATCGGTCGTGCGGTGGTCGAAGCCTGGCCCGAACATCGCTTCTGCCGGGTCCGTCGAGCAGACATAAGCGGTGAGCGGCCCCCAAGGCCCATATTGGGAGGCCGGGCTGGGACCGAAGAGCCCCAGAGTCGGGGTGCCCGCGGCCGCGGCAACGTGCATGAGCCCGGTATCGTTGCCGATGAACATCGCACAACGCCCCAACAGAGCTGCAGCGGTCAAAAGGTCGACCCGCCCGACGAGGTCGATCCGCCGTTCGTCGGGTACTGCCGCGAGCAGCGGTTCGGCTTGCCCTCGCTCATGGGCGGCGGCCAGCACCGCCACTCGGAATCCCCGCAATGCGCCGCCCGGCCCGGTCAGCCGGCCAGCGAGTTCGGCAAAGCGTCCGGCGCGCCACTGCTTGCCGCGCCAGTTCGCGGCCGGCCCGACCGCCAGTACCGGAGAACCCGAACGGATCAGCCGGCCGGCCGCCCGTTCATGGTGCGGCGCGGTCCACAGGTGCGGGTTCGGCGGCGGATCGAGGCCGAACAGACGGCCGAGCTGGCGCACCCGATGTTCACGCGCATCGCCCTTGGCCATGACCCTGCGCTCACCTGCGCGCAACAGCCAGGCGAGCGCCGACCCGCGCAGATCGACGACGAGATCCCAACGCCGCATTGCAACCGTGCGATAGAACGGCACCCAATGCACGGACCAGCGCCGCTTTTCGACGACGATCAGACGTTCCAGCCCGGGCACTGTCTCGAAGAGTGGAGCGGCCGCCGGCCCCGCCGCAACGGTCAGCCGCGCAACCGGATGGCGCTCGATCAGGTACGCAAGAAGACCCGTCGAAAGCACGGCATCGCCGATGCGCGTCGCGGTGACAAACAGGATGTGCATTCAGCCGGTCCGCAGGCCTTATATCCCGGTGCCGACGCCTTGCCAATAAGCCCGTCCTCGCCTAACTCTACCGCGCCATGTCGCAAGCCGGATTTGTTGTGCTCGAGGATCGCGGGATCCTCGCTGTCTCGGGCCGGGATCGCCGCTCCTTCCTGCAGGGGCTTGTCTCCAACGATGTCGACAAAGTCGGTCCCGCGGCGGCGCGTTATGCGGCGCTGCTCACCGCACAGGGCAGGTACCTGCATGATTTCATAATGGTCGAAGTGGCCGAATCGATCTGGCTCGATGCCGAAGCTTCGCGGCTTGAAGATCTCAAACGGCGGCTGTCAATTTATCGGTTGCGCGCGCAGGCCACGCTCCGCGAACGGTCCGATCTCTGCGTTGCGGCGGTGCTGGGCGACGGCGCATTCGCAGCCCTCGGCCTATCCGGCGAACCGGGCGCGGCCGTGCCGCTCGGTTGCGGCGTTGCGCTGATCGATCCGCGGCTTGCTGCTCTCGGGGCGCGCGTGATCCTGCCGCGCGAAACGATCCGATCCGAGATCAGCAGGACGGGCCTTGTCGAATCCGGCTCTGACGCCTACGAGCGCCTGCGTCTTCGGCTCGGTATTCCGGACGGCAGCCGGGACCTCGTGCCGGAAAAATCGATCCTTCTCGAGTCGGGGTTCGACGAATTGAACGGCATCGACTGGCAGAAGGGCTGTTATGTCGGCCAGGAGCTGACTGCCCGCACCCGATACCGCGGGCTCGTCAAGAAGCGGCTGATGCCGGTGCGTATCGACGGCCCGACTCCTGCGCCGGGGTCGCTCGTAACGGCCGATGGGCGCGAGGCCGGGGAAATCCGATCGAGCCGCAACGGGTTCGCTCTCGCGCTGCTGCGGCTCGAACCGGTCGTCGAGAACAGGAGGCTTGCGGCAGGGGATGCTGCGATAATTCCGATGAAGCCGGACTGGATGCGTCTCGATAACGCAGCAGGGCCGCAGACAGAATAACGGATTGTCTCGAACCCGCACCAATTGCACGCATTAGACTACTGCGGGGCTGTCTGGTTCAGCTGCCGTTGAATTTCGCGGACGCGTTCGCTACCCGGACTGACCCCGCTGCGTTCAAGCTGCCGCAGCTGATTGAGGAGGCTGTTGCGAAAAGACTGTATGTTCTGCTGCCCGACCGGACCGGGAAGTTGCGCAGGCGGATAGGCCGGCATCGAGCCCTGCGGGGTCGGGTAAACCGGTCCGGGCCTCGTCAGCAACGGTGACAACCCGGCCGGCGGCCTGACGGCCGGACCGGGATTTACCGGCGGCGTCAGGGGAGCGGGGGTCGGACGCGCATAGATCGTCGGTGCCGGCACGGCGGCACCGCCTGCGGCCAATGCGGCGCCGCCGATCAACAGCAGGAGAACAGTTAAGACGATGCCCTCTTTCACGCCGTTGCGCTGCCGGACGGTCCCGAGAGCGCCGCTTGCGCTGCGGCAAGGCGAGCAATCGGAACGCGATAGGGTGAGCAGGAAACGTAATCGAGTCCGACCGAGTGACAAAATACGATTGACGCCGGGTCGCCGCCATGCTCGCCGCATATGCCCAGCTTCAAGCCCGGCCGGGCGGCGCGTCCGCGCTCGGCCGCTATGTGCACGAGTTGGCCCACTCCGTTCACATCGAGGCTAACGAAAGGGTCGTGCTCGAATATCCCGAGCTTCTGATAGGCTCCGACAAAGCTTGCGGCATCATCGCGCGACAGGCCGAACACCGTCTGCGTCAGATCGTTAGTGCCAAAGCTGAAGAATTCGGCCGTCTGCGCGATCTCACCCGCGAGCAGAGCGGCGCGCGGCAGCTCGATCATCGTGCCGACGAGATAAGGCACGCTGACACCCTCGCGCTCTATGACCTCTGTGCTTATCCGGTCGATCATCGACTTCAGGATGTCGAATTCCTTCTTCGTAGCGATCAGCGGGACCATGATCTCGGGCTCGACGGTCTCGCCGCTCTCCTTGATGACGACGACGGCCGCCTCGAAGATGGCGGCGACCTGCATCTCGTAGATCTCGGGATAGGTGATGCCCAAACGGCAGCCGCGATGACCCAGCATCGGATTGGTCTCATGCAAAGCCAGGGCCCGATGGCGGATCGTTGCCACATCTCTGCCGGTAATCCGCGCCATCTCGCTGAACTCCGCCTCGGTTTTGGGCAAGAATTCGTGGAGCGGCGGGTCCAATAGCCGGATCGTGACCGGCAACCCCTTCATAATCCGGAAGATTTCCGCAAAATCCTCGCGCTGTATCGGGAGGAGCTCCGCCAGTCCGGCGCGGCGCCCGGTTTCGTCCTCGGCCATGATCACTCGGCGCATCGCGCCGATGCGATCGGCCTCGAAAAACATGTGCTCGGTGCGACTGAGCCCGATACCTTGGGCGCCGAACCGCACGGCGGTGCGGGCGTCGATGGCGGTTTCGGCATTGGCTCGGACCTTTAGTCGGCGGACCGCGTCCGCCCAACCCATCAACGTCGCGAAATCCCCGGAAAGCTCCGGTTGGATCGTCGGCACCTCGCCAAGCATCACCTCGCCGGTGGATCCGTCAATCGTAACGATCTCGCCTGCCTTCACCAAAACATTCCGCGCCGCCATCGCGCGCGCCTCATAATCGACCCGCAGATCGCCGGCTCCGGCGACGCAGGGCCTCCCCATACCGCGCGCGACGACCGCCGCGTGGCTGGTCATCCCGCCGCGGGTGGTCAACACGCCCCTTGCGGCGTGCATGCCATGGATGTCCTCCGGGCTCGTCTCTATGCGCACCAGAATCACCGCTTCGCCGCGCGCGGCGAGTGCTTCGGCCTCGTCGGCCGAGAAGATTACCTTGCCGGAAGCGGCTCCGGGCGAAGCCGGCAACCCACGGGCGAGGACGGTCTTTTTAGCCTTGGGATCCAGCCTCGGATGCAGCAGCTGGTCGAGCGATGCCGGCTCGATCCGGCGCACTGCCTCGTTCCGGTCGATTACCCGTTCTTCGACCAGAGAGACGGCAATCTTAAGCGCCGCCTGAGCGGTGCGCTTGCCGGTCCGCGTCTGCAGCATCCACAGCTTGCTGCGCTGCACCGTAAACTCGATGTCCTGCATGTCGCGGTAATGGTCTTCGAGTGTGCGCCTTACTTTGCAGAGTTCGGCAAGCACGTCGGGCATCACCTCTTCCATGGCCGGCTGTGCCGAGTTGTTTGCCTCCTTCCCGGCAATTGTCAGGTGTTGCGGGGTACGGATACCGGCAACGACGTCTTCGCCTTGGGCATTGACCAAATATTCTCCGTAGAATTCGTTCTCGCCGGTCGACGGGTTGCGCGTGAACGCAACGCCTGTCGCGCAATCCGCGCCCATATTGCCGAACACCATCGCCTGCACGTTAACTGCCGTCCCCCAGTCCGCGGGGATGTCGTGGAGCCGGCGGTAGGTCACCGCGCGCGGGTTCGTCCAGGAGCCGAAGACCGCTCCGATGGCGCCCCAGAGCTGCTGCTCCGGATCCTCCGGGAAGGGATGACCGTGCTCCTGAGCGACGACATCCTTGAAGCCCGAGACGATCGTCTTCCAGTCCGCGGCGGAGAGATCGGTATCCAGCGAGATGTTGTTGTCGAACTTATGGCTTTCGAGCAATTCCTCGAAATGATGGTGATCTATTCCGAGTACGACCTGGCCGTACATCTGAATGAAACGGCGGTAGCTGTCATAGGCGAAGCGTTCGTCGCCGCTCTTGCGCGCCAGGCCCGCGACAGCCTGCTCGTTGAGCCCGAGGTTCAGAACGGTATCCATCATGCCCGGCATCGAAACGCGCGCGCCCGACCGGACGGACACCAGCAAGGGGTTGTCCGCGTCGCCAAACCTCGCCCCGAGCGAGCGCTCGAGCGCAGCGAGCCCCTCGACGACCTGGTCGCGCAGCTCTGTCGGATAGGATTTTCCGTGCGCGTAGTAGTAGGTGCAGACCTCTGTCGTGATTGTGAAGCCGGGCGGAACCGGCAGGCCCAGATTGCTCATCTCGGCGAGCCCGGCGCCCTTGCCGCCGAGCAAGTCCTTCATATCGGCCCGGCCCTCGGCGGCGCCGTCGCCAAAGCTGTAGACCCATTTCGTCATTCACCGCTCACCCTTCGACCTGGGAAAAATCGGCGACTTGGTTCAGCGTCGCCCGGATGTGCGACAACAAACGCAACCGGTTTTCCCTGAGCGCAGCGTCGCCGCAATTGACGGTGACCTGTTCGAAGAAATCGTCAACCGGGCGCCGAAGCCGCGCCAATTCGGCCATCGCTGTCTCGAACTCTTCGCGCTTGAGGAAGGTTCCGGCGCGCTGGCCGACTTCCGCGAGCCCTTCGGCCAACAGCCGCTCCTCCGTTTGGCGCAACAGCGCCGGATCGGTATCGCCCTCGTATCTGCGGCCGTCCTTGCGTTCTTCGATCGCAACGATGTTGGAGGCCCGCCGAAACGCGGTCAGCAGATTGGCTCCGTCTTCGGTGGCCACAAAGGCGCGCAGTGCAGCAACACGCGCCAGCAGGCGGACAAGATCATCTTCTCGCTGTCCAACTTGCGCAAAAACCGCTGCAATAAGGTCGTGGCCGATCCCCTGTTCGCGCAAATGCACGCGAAGGCGTTCGGCGATGAAGCCGAGCAGCTCGCCGGCGGGATCGGTAAATCCCGGGCCGAGGCCCGAACGGGCGTGTTCGAAAGCGGCAGCGAGCGGCAGCCGCAAACGATTTTCGAGAATGAGCCGGACGACCCCAAGAGCGGCACGGCGCAACCCGAACGGATCGCGGGACCCGGTCGGTTTTTCGCCGATCGAAAAGAAGGCCACGAGGGAATCGATCTTGTCCGCGAGGGCGGCCGCGACGCTCTCGGGCGCAGTCGGGCAGGCATCGTTCGGTCCCAGCGGTCTGTAATGATCGGCGATCGCGTCTGCGACCGCCGGATCCTCGCGGTCATGCAGGGCATAATAGCGGCCCATGATCCCTTGCAGCTCGGGGAACTCCGCTACCATGCCGCTCGACAGGTCGGCTTTGGCGATGTGCGCTGCGCGCCGCGATCGGCCCGGATCGGCACCAGGGATGTACTGCGCCAGGAAGCCGGCCAACCGCTCCATTCGCGCGATCTTGTCGCGCATGCTGCCAAGCTTGGCATGAAAGACGCGCTGCGATAGGGCCTCGACCCGGGATTCGAGCGGCACCCGCCGGTCCTGATCCCAGAAAAAACGGGCGTCTGCGAGCCGGGCCCGCAGCACGCGCTCATTACCCGCGATGATCGTCCTGCCGCCGTCGGCGGCGAGATTGTCCGCGACAAACAGAAACCTGGATGCGAGTGCACCGTCGGGACGCAGGCACGAAAAATATCTCTGTTGCGAGCGCATCGCCGTCGCGAGCACCTCGGGCGGGAGCGTCATGAACTCGGCATCGATCGCTCCGGTGAGCACGACCGGAAACTCGACGAGCCCGGTGACCTCGTCGAGCAATCCGGGATCCGGCTTGAGCGTAAATCCGTCGGCGGCGGCTGCCTGCTCCAGGTGCTTCAGGATCGTCTCTTTCCGGCGAGCCGGGTCCAGTACGACATGAGCCGCGCGGAGTTGCCGGAGATAATCGCAGGCATCCCCGACCTGAATCTCGCGCGGCGACAGAAAGCGATGACCGCGGGTGATCCGCCCGACGCTGATCCGATCGAGCTCCAGCTCAATCACCTCGCCCTCGAACAAGCAAACGACCGATGCCAATGGCCTGACCCAGCGCAGCGCCGAAGCCGGGAAGCGCATGGATTTCGGCCAAGCCAGCTCCGCGATTGCTGCCTTGACAAGGTCCGGCAATACCTGCGCAGCTGTGCGGCGAGGCCGCTTGACGACCGCGAAATAGAACGCACCTCTGTCGGTCTCGCGAACCTCGCATTCCTCGACCGAAGCGATCCCGGCGGACCGCAGAAATCCTTCGATCGCGGGCACCGGAGCACCAAGGCGAGGGCCGCGCCGCTCCTCCACCCGATCCGGCTGTGTCGCGGGAATGCCCTCGGCGATGACCGCGAGGCGCCGCGCCGTCACATAGCCGCGGATGCTGGCAGCGGCGATCTCGGCGATCATCAGCTTGTCGCGCAACAGGCGGGTAAGTCCGACAATCGCGTGCGCTTGCATGCTTGCCGGAATCTCTTCCGACAACAACTCCAGCAGCAGCTCTCCGCTGAGACGAGGTTTAATCACGACCGTTGCCGGCGAGCCAGATTTCGCAGCATGCCTTGGCCAGCGCTCTGACGCGCAGGATGTAGGCGGCGCGCTCGGTCACGCTTATCGCACCGCGGGCGTCGAGCAGGTTGAACAGGTGGCTTGCCTTCAGGCACTGGTCATAGGCGGGCAGTGCCAGAGTGCGATCGATCAGGCGTCGACACTCCTTCTCGGCATCAGCGAAATGGGCAGTCAGAAGCTCGGTGTCGGCGAGCTCGAAGTTGTAGGCCGAGAACTCCCGTTCCGCGCGCTTAAACACTCGGCCATAGGTGATGCGGTCGGCGCCGGGGGCAGCGTTGTAGTCGAGGTCGAAGACATTTTCGACCCCCTGAATAAACATCGCTAATCGCTCGAGACCATAAGTCAGCTCGGTTGAAACCGGGTCGCAATCGATCCCGCCCACCTGCTGAAAATAAGTGAACTGGCTGATCTCCATACCATCGAGCCAGACTTCCCAACCAAGACCCCAGGCACCCAGGGTTGGGCTCTCCCAATCGTCCTCGACGAAGCGGATGTCATGCAGCGCGGGATCAACGCCAATTGCCGCGAGGCTTGCGAGATAGAGCTCCTGGCTATCCGTCGGCGACGGCTTAAGAATCACCTGGAATTGATAGAAATGCTGCATCCGGTTGGGGTTTTCGCCATAGCGGCCGTCAGTTGGTCGGCGCGACGGCTGGACATAGGCGGCGCGCCAGGGCTCGGGTCCGAGCGCGCGTAGCGCCGTTGCTGGATGAAAGGTGCCGGCCCCTACCTCGACATCGTAGGGCTGTAGAATGACGCAGCCCTGTTTTCCCCAGAAATTCTGCAAATCCAGAATTAATGATTGGAAGCTCAAAGCCGCCCGCCACTCATGGCTGGTTACTTCGGCCGCGGGCAATCGGGTCTGCCGCAACCTGGCGCCCGGGCGGCGACATAGGCGCCGCACATCCCGCAAGGCACCAAATCCTCGGCAGAGACCATCGGACGAACCGACGCCGAGCGTCGCCGGGGGAGCTCGCGGCGCAGTCCATTCAGCCAGCGGTACCCGGTCCACAACGCGGCGATTACCAGCAGCAATAGAACGAGTTTCGGAAACGCAAACATCGCATGATTTAGCGGCAGCCCGGAAGTCGGGTCAAGAAACGGCCTCCCGTACTAGTTCTCACAGGCCGAACCTGGCCCACAACAGCCGCGTCTCGATCCACTCGACGAGTTCGGCGATCAATGAACAGGGTTCGGGCCTCAGAAAAGGCAGCCGGCTCAACAAGGGCAAGCGGCGCCTTTCGGCCGCAACCGGGCGAAGCCTGACTTTTTCGCCGTATCGGGCGCGTATTACCCCACGCAGCTCGCCGATGCCATCAATGAGGCCGCGGTCCAGCGCCATGCGTCCGGTCAGGACGTCACCGGCAAAGAGGCTTTCGTCGCCGGCATCGATTCTGCCGGCGCGGCGACGCCGCACGTGTTCTTTGAAGGACTGGTGGATATCCTGTTGGAGTGCGCTCAGCCGTTCGACCTCGGAGGAGTCTTCGGGCAAGAACGGGTCGAGCAAGGATTTCCGCTCGCCGGCGGTGTGCAGACGCCGCTCGATGCCGAACCGACCGATAAGCTCGTAAAGCCCGAAACCGGCGCTGATCACACCGATCGAACCGAGCAGGGAGGCCTCCTCGCTAAAGATCTCGTCACCAGCGAGCGCCAGCCAATAACCACCCGACGCGGCGACATCTTCGGCGAAGGCAATCACTGGTACGCTCTTCTCATCGGCAAGCTGGCGGATACGTCGGTAGAGTAGCGCCGACTGAACCGGTGAGCCACCCGGCGAATTGATTACAATAGCAACCGCGACAAGGCTACGGGCGCGGAAGGCTTTGTCGATTGCCGCTGCGTAATTCGCCAGGGAGACACCGCCGCGCCGCGAGCGCGGCAGGATCACACCCTCGAAACGGAGGACCGTAACGATAGGCCGCCGCGGCCATAGGCGCTCCAGATTGAAATGATCGCGAATACTCATGCGGTCCCAAATGGGGTTGCGTAGCGCGCGGGGCCACCCGGGTTACATTTCGAGCCCCCTGCCCTCGCGCAAGATCCCTTCTGCATCGCGTGTCAGCCGGCCATCGACTTCGTGCAGCACAAGCCCGGCAGCAAGCCGCGCCGGGGCGGCGGCCTGTTTGCGCAGCCGTACGAGAATGCGGCTTGCCGGCTTTCCTTGCCCTGGCCACAGCGGGAAGACGACAACCTCGCCGGCTCGTCCCGCGACATGCCCGAGCAGCGCGTCGATCCGATCGGCGCGGTGAATGAACGTCACCGTGCCTTTTGCGCGGACCATTGCCAGCGAGAAGCGCACCCAGTTGCCGAGATCGGCGTCCCCCTCAATCGTAGAGCGGGATTTGCCGGCCGTCGTGGCCGCGGGCGCGCGGCCGCGTTCGTTGAACGGCGGGTTCGCCATGACATGGTCGAAGGCCCCCGGAGACAGACGCGGCGGCGGCTGCAGCAGGTCCCCGATCATGACCGATGCGCGGGCCTCGAGACCGTTCAGGATAACATTGTCGCCGGCCAGCCGGACGAGATCGCGCTGCATCTCCAGACCGACGACGCGGGAATGCGGCACGCGAGCCGCGAGGCATAACATCGCAGCACCGCTTCCGCACCCGACATCGAGGATCAGCTGGTGCGGCTCGGCCGAAACCGAGGCGGCGAGGAACACAGAATCGATCGCCACCCGATAACCGGCCGCCGGCTGTTTCAGCCGAACCCGACCCCCGAGCAGTCGGTCCTCCGTAAAGGACGGCTCGGCTGCGTTGCTCACTCCGGCTCCTCTCCGGCCGCTGCAAGGATCCAACGGGCGCGCCGGAAATCGCGCTCAGCTACCATCAGCCTGCGGGGGATCGCTCCGATGCTGCCTTCAAGAAGGCTCGTGTGATGGTCGAGGACGATACTGTCGATCCCCGAATCCCTGAGCAGCACCTCCAGAAACGAGAGGCGGACAGCATCGTTGGTGCGCAGCAGTTCCCTCATGCTTAAGCGTTTCGCGAGCCCGGGATCGGCGCGCCTCTTGACCGGCTTCCCGCGCAATCTATGCTCGCTGCGGTTCGGGCGCGTCAAGCTCATCGGGCCTTCCGGCCGCCCGAATCATGCAACATGCGGGAGAGTTTGGTGGCGCTGGGGCCGGGTGAAGATCGACGGCGGGCGGGCCGGAAACCCTCCCTCGACCCGCTGTTCCAGCTTCTCGGAAGCGACCTCGATCGCGTCAACCAGCTAATCGTCGAGCGTATGCAAAGCCCGGTGGCGCTGATCCCGCAGCTTGCGGGGCACCTCGTCGCGAGCGGCGGAAAGCGGTTGCGACCAATGCTGACACTGGGTTGCGCACGGCTGTGCGGGTATACGGGTACCCGACACATCCAGCTTGGCGCAGCGGTCGAATTCATCCACACGGCGACTCTGCTGCATGACGACGTCGTTGATGCCAGCGATTTGCGCCGCGGCCGCGATACCGCCAACGCAGTGTGGGGCAACAAACCAGCCATCCTCGTCGGCGATTTCTTGTTCAGCCGATCTTTCGAGCTGATGGTCTCGGATGGATCGCTGCGGGTTCTCGAAATCCTGTCTCGCGCTTCCTCTGTCATTGCCCAGGGCGAAGTGCTGCAATTGATGACTCAATACGACCTGCACACGACCGAGGCGTCCTATCTCGAGATCGTCCAGGCAAAGACGGCCGAGCTGTTCGCGGCGGCAAGCCGCATTGGCGCTGTACTTGCCGGGCGGCCGCCCGAGCAGGAAGAGGCCCTCGATCGCTTTGGCCGCAACCTCGGAATCGCTTTTCAGCTGATCGATGACGTGCTCGATTTTTCCGCCCGAGAGGCCGATCTCGGCAAGAGCATCGGGGACGATTTCCGCGACGGCAAAATTACATTGCCCATTCTCGTGGCCTTCGCTCGCGGCGATAAGGACGAGCAGGCATTCTGGCATCGTGCGCTCGAGGAGATGGATCAGCGGCCGGGCGATCTCGAACGAGCAATCGAGCTTATGGATCGTCATGGAGCGCTTGCCGAAACCCGCTCACGTGCTCGTGCCTACGCCGCGGCGGCGATCGACTCATTGTCGATATTCGACGCCGGGGTAGCGCGCAGTGCGCTCGTCGAAGCTGCTGCCTTTGCCACAGAGCGTGACTCTTGACCGGTTTGTGGTACGGGCGCGCCTCGGATATTGTCCCGCGAGGGTGCGTTCGCTATATCTTGCCCTGGTCTGTGCGGAGTGTAGCTCAGCCTGGTAGAGCACCGCTTTCGGGAGGCGGGGGCCGGAGGTTCAAATCCTCTCACTCCGACCAGCACTCAGGCCGGTTTCCGGCCTTTTTATCCGGTGAAACGTCTGCTTAATTCACGGTGCCCTCGGCTGTTTTGCTGCGGTACACACCCAGTGATCCGGATAATGGTGGAAGAGCTCGGTGGTCAGCTTCCGGGGGTGACCGGATCACGGAGTCAGGCCTGTCAGCTGGAATTTGATGAACGAACCCGGAACCTTTCCTTTTCCGCAGCGGGAACGTGGCACCCGGCGCGGGTTTCGCGCGGCGCCGGCAATGGTTTACGACCAGAGTACGCTGAGTAAGTCCCCTGGTTTGGACCATGCGAAAAAAAAGCGGCGTCAAAGTCGGACTGCCTATAGAGGCTTGGCGCTGCCTCTCTGACGCGATCCAAGCCTGACAGCAACGTCGCCTATCCGTGCAAGGGCCACGTGGCGCGGCGCCTGCAGCCCATCGCGAGGTGCTGAGGTCCGCAGCTTGGTGACGGGCGAGGATCACTTCGGTGCCGTCGTGATCGTCGGATCGTCGAACATCGCCGGCGCGTGACGCAGGGTGCGATTTCGAAGCGGCAGGCGAGCAGGTGGGCGCGCTGCGCTGCACACCTCGATGTCGCGGGTTTACAGCTGTGAAAAGCGCGCTCGATGTTAGCGAGGGCCTTCTAAAAGCGCACTGTCGTCGGCCTCCAACTCGACATGCGACACGCGGGCAAGCGGCATGCGGACGCCGTCGAGCCCGGCTTCGGCGGCGATGGCGGTGTCATTGCGGGCGAAGGCTGTATCCCTGTCAATGTAAAGCAAAGGCGCGGATGAGATGCTTGGCCAGCCTCTTGCGGAGGATTTCCCGCATCCGGCTCTCGGACAAGGCGTAAGCCTTCACCCACGACGGGCCGCGACCAAGCTGGGTCAGTCGCATGAGGTGAGCACGGCGCCGACGGCCTCGCCGATCGCTTGCGGTCCCGTGGAGCGACCGGTGTTGGTGCCCGTGTCCGCATCTGGATCGCTCGCAACGCCTCGGTGACGCGCGCCTGCGTAACCGATCATTCTGCGTCACCCGCAGTTTGTGCACCCGCGGCTTGAGATTGCTCGGGTCCGGTATTGCCGGCAAACACCTTGATCGCGATCGGCGGCCCCCTGGCGGGTGCATGACACGCCGCCTGCAGTTTGTGCGCCCCGCGATCCCTCCTATGGCCGAACTGCGCGAATGGGCACTAGAGGTCGACTCACTGCCAGGGTGCCCTCACCCAGCGGCGGCGCGACAGTCGGCAGAGCGAGAGTAAATAGCGTGATCGTTCCCGGATATTGACTGCATAACTCAGACGACGCGGGAGTGCGGCGGGGCTCGCCCTCACGGGCTAGCGGGGAGATCTGCTGAATGACGAGATCTGCCGCCCCGCGTGCCGCCGCACATCAAGGGGATGACGCCGATGCTGCGCAGACGTGCCGAGAAGCGTCCGTCCGCCTGCCTACTCGATGACTTGGAAGAGGTGCGAGAGACCGGGTATAGATTACGGACCGGTCATTGGAGGTTCCTCGCGGCGCTACGCCCAGTCGAGAAAAAGCGACTGTCTGTCGACAAAGCGACTAGGGACCGGACGGCGGCAATTAAACAATAGCGGTTCCCAACGCGATCTTGCGGCTTACGTGCTTCCGTGACCAAACTGACTAGATTCGTAACCAAAGGTAACGAATCTGTAACGAAACGTGATTGTGACGGCACCGGCTGATTACCATATTCATGAGCGGCCAGATCGGGGGGACGATGAACCCGGAGCGCATTCGCACGCTCGCGGTACTGTTGTATCAGGCTTTCGTGGAAACCGAATCTGTCTCGATGCAGGCCACGCCCGCCTGGCCCGAACTGCCGGATTTGACGCGCCAGCGCTGGATCCAGATGGCGACGGTCCTATGGGATCGACTGGAGACGTGCGGCATAGCGAGCTGTTCGGATCCACAAAAAGCGGCGTCTGGATAGCTTCGCTGGCGTGATGACCAGAGCGCAAAGGCCAATAATCGGAGCGTGCGCGCTCTACAGGCGAAAAAGTCCCCGGCGCGGTCGCCTGTCGCACAAATTGATGCGGGCCGGCAATACCGAGGAATGATCAGCCGCAAGGTACCGTAGAGCCTCTTAATTGAGGACCTCGACGAACCCGGCGCTGCATGATCCTGAACGGTGCTATGGCGAGCAATGGTAGAGGCGTCCCGCAGCACGGAAGGAAGAGGTATGACCAGCGTGAAAAATTCGCAGGGCCTTTCAGCCTGGCCGTTTCGGGTGGCCAACACTGATGTTTCGGGGAGCCAACACTGATAGAGAAGGATGGCTTATACGACAATGACGGCACCCGGGCACTTTGGTCCGCAACAGGGATGCATAGAGCGCACAAATCACTCGGGCGCGCGAAGCGGGCGGTTCTTCATCATCCGCGTCAACTTTTCATCGCAATCGACGGCCGGTGGAGGAAGCGGCTCTCAAGATCCAGCGTGATGCGCGGGCTCGCATTCCAACCCTCTGTTTTGGGGAAACGGACAATCCAGACCCTCGCGTGGTGACCGAGTCTGATCCATTGTGAACTCAGAAGGGGTAATCCCCCCCGAAGAGGATAAAGGACTGTCTCAGCATGAGGCGTGAGTGCCCGCACTCGCTGAAGCGTCTCTTTCTCGCGACCCCATTGTGCGCATCCTTTTGTTCGTGTGGTTCAAAATAGGGTCGCAGTGCGGCTGTGCTGGTGAACCCATCTGCGCAGTGGGTTCTCCGGAGCAGCCGGCAATCGATTTCGGGATCAGAAGGTGCGCACTGGGTGAGGCAATACCGCGACCGGCCTTTGCTATTCTAGTCGTGTTCGCGATACTCCCTAATGGGCAGTCCACCGATCCGTTTGGCAACGGTTAAAGAGCTGAAGCCGCAGACACGATTGGTCCAACCAAGCGCCGCCCGGCCTCACTGCGCCGCGTGCCGAGGCGCTCGTGAGCGCATGGACAGGCTCTTCGGCGATATCTGGCGGCGGCCGCATCAGGCGGGTATCCGAGCGGGGCCGGATATTCGCGGAGATCCCGACGATTCTCGTCAGCGGCCGTCAACAAACCATATAGAGCGAGAGCAACCCGTTCGGGAGCCGGGGAAGCTTCAATTCAAAATCCTTCCGCCCCGCGGCCCGCGAGTGCCGTACCGGGCGGCGCGATCGGACCTCCGAAGTTGGCTCGACGGCGCAAAGCCGAGTTGGTCGCGTGCATAATCTCGGTATAGAGCAAGTCGACCGGATCGCGGCCGCCGGCGCGCCGCAGGCGCGTCAGGAATTCCCGCCGTGCCTGCAAGCGGAGCAATCCGAGCCTTTCCAGCCGGGCATTGATCCGGCGGGAAACGTCCTCGCCCGGTGCGCTGATCGGCAGGCCCGAGGCCATCAGGACATGAGCTTCGTAATGTGCGACTTGTGGCGGCAGCTTGTCTATCGGACGTCCGCTGCCGACCCAGCTATTCATGTGACCCGGGCCCCAATTATAGGCCGCGACCGCGTCGGGCCAGCTGCCAAAGCGGCGGTACAAGAGAGCGAGATAGGCGCGGCCGAGCGCGCGGTTTTCTTTTTCGTCAAAGCGGTCGCCGCCGCCCACGTCGGTAGCCGCGGCTGCGGACACCTGCATCGGGCCTTGTGGCCCCTCTGATGGAGAGCGCCACATCTTGGGATCGGCACCGTGGCGCGACTCGGCGCCGTCCACGGCATTGGCCACCCGACTGAGCACGCCCGCTCCGCCGGGAACAAGCGCGTCCGTGCCGCCGCTTCCCGCAGATGCCGCGTTATGGGCACAAGCCAAGCCCAGGACCGCTGAGAGAACAACGCGGAGGGCCGCCATACGGCGCCGCCCGGACACCCGTGACAGCTGAGACACGCCCGCCCTTCAGTAGTTTGATATCTCGATCAGGTTTTGATCAGGGTCGCGAATATACACGGATCGGATCGTGCCGATCGCGCCCGCCCGCGGCCCCGGTCCCGCGACAATCGCAACGTCATTGCGCTCCAGCTGCGCGATCGCCTCGTCGAGCGGTAGCTGCGTGACAAAGCACAGATCGGCCGACCCGGGCGTTGGCTTGTCGGCGACCAGACCGGGTATATCCTCCATTGGGTGCAGATTTATCTTCTGCTGGCCAAAGCGCAACGCGGTGCGTCCCTCGCCAAAATGGACAACCTCCATTCCCAGCACGCGCGTGTAGAATTCGCAAGTCCGCTCGATATCAGCGACGGTGAGGACCAAATGGTCGAGCCGTTCGATGTGCATTGCTGTGCCCTCCGGCTTCTTCCGGAGTTAAGATTGCCACGATTGGTTGGGCATCGCCAACTGTCAAACGCGCAAAAGTGTGCATGGAGGAGCACGATGAACCGGCTCGACGGGAAAATCGCACTGATCTCCGGCGCCGCGCGCGGCATCGGCGCGCAGACGGCGCAGCTGATGGTGGAGGCCGGAGCCAAGGTCGCGATCGGGGGACGTCTTGGGTGAGCGGGGACACGAAACCGCGCGGGCAATCGCAGATTCCGACGGGGTCGCCATTTATCAGCGTCTCGACGTGACGCGCGAAGAAGATTGGAGCGCGGCTATCACCGCGACGGTTGAACGGTTCGGCGGGCTCGACATTCTGGTCAACAATGCCGGCGTGTTCCTCGGCAAAGACATCGAGGAGGCGAATCTCGAAGAGTGGCAGCGGCTCTGCGCGGTCAACCTGACCGGCGTCTTCCTCGGCACCAAGACGGCGCTTCCGGCACTGCGGGAGCGCGGCCGCCAGAGCCCGCACGGGAGCGCGATCGTCAATCTCGCATCGGTCGCCGGACTCGTCGGCTCACAGCTCGATCCGCTCTATTCGCTGACCAAGGGTGGGGTCACGCTGTTCACAAAGTCGGCCGCGCTCGAATTCGCCCGCAAGGGCTATCGGGTGCGGGTGAACTCGATCCACCCCGGGGTCATTCAGACCGAAATGGGCGACCGGACCTTTGCAAGCCGGGCGCGCAACCTCGGCATCGACGATGTTGCCGCGGCGCGCCTGACGGCCGTTGCGGCACACCCGATCGGGCGGCTCGGCACGCCGGACGATGTCGCGAAGGGCATTGTCTTTCTCGCCTCCGACGATGCCGCCTTCATGACCGGAGCCGGTCTCGTCGTCGATGGTGGGCTGACCGCGCAATAAGACGGATTGCGGCCGCTACATCGGCTCGAGGTCGCGAGTGTCGAGGCCGAGAATAGCGCCGTCGGAAGCCTGAACGATCGCCGCGACCCGCTCGCATTGGCAACGGACCGGCGCTTCGACGACTCTCGACCGACCGTCAAACTGTGCGACCTCATCGATCCCGCGCACGACATCGACATCCGCCAGCGTCCGCCCGCTATTCTCGCCCCGCCCCACCGCCGTGACATGCCGGCGGTCGAACCCGATCAGCAACACGCTGCCGGAGACCGGCGCGTTCGTCCGCCCGAGCTTGATCCGTGCGATCCCGTTGTCGAGCGCGAGCGCGATCGGGACTTCGACACGCCCGCGGCGGGCGATGTCCAATCGGTGTTCGACTGCGGCACGATCCGAGCCCACGGCCTGCCACTTTCCATCGACAACGATCTGCGGTGTGTAGACCGTCGCCAGCCCGAGGAGCCGCGCATAGCGTTCCTGGCGCTGGGTTGCCGCAGGGCTGGACAACGGATCTTTCCAGCCGAGTGCGTCCCAATAATCGACATGGAAGGACAGTGCCAGCACTTCCGGACGGCTTGCGAGTTGCGCGAGCAGCGCGTCGGCTGGCGGACAGGAGGAGCAGCCTTGCGAGGTAAACAACTCGACCACGGTCGGGCGTTCACCTGCCGTGGCAGGCGTTGCCCCCAGAACGAGACACAGACAAACAAGCAGCTCGCGTATTTTGATCATCTCGAGACCCTACAGCGGCGTGCCGGCGCCGGCGTTCAACAGAATGTGATTTCGGACCCCTCTTGAGGCGCACTGCCGCTCAGGCACGGCAGGCCGACCCTGAGCGGCCCGCGTGCTGCCGTTTATTCTGCTCGAAGCGCCACCGGATCGGAGCGCCCGTCGGCCGCCGCGATCTGAGCGGTAGAGGACGGCGTGCGGGAGGCCAACAACAGGGCGACCAACGCGGTCCACCCGGTCTGGTGCGAGGCGCCCAGGCCGCGGCCGGTGTCGCCGTGGAAATATTCGTGAAAAAGCAGGTTATCGCGAAAGTGCGGGTTTTCCTGCTCGACCGGGCACTCGCCGAACACCGGCCGGTGTCCGTGTGCGTCGCGCAGGAAGATGCGGCACAGCCGCTGCGACAATTCGGCAGCCGCCTCGCCAAGATGCAGCATTCTGCCGGACCCCACCGGGCACTCTATTTTGAAATCGTCCCCGTAATAACTGTGAAACCTCTGCAGTGATTCGATGATCAGAAAGTTGACCGGCATCCAGATAGGGCCGCGCCAGTTCGAATTGCCCCCGAATGTGCCGGAGCTCGAATCTCCGGGGTCGTATGCGACGCTCAGGCGGATGCCCGCATGCTCGAAGACATAGGGGTGCTCGCCATGAAATTTGGACAGCGAGCGCACGCCGAACTCCGACAAGAACACACTCTCGTCGAGCATCCGATTGAGCAGACGCTTCATGCGATGCCCGCGCAGCAGCGAGAGCAGGTGTTTCTCGCCGGCACTCCCCTCATGCCATCGCGAAACCAAGCGCGCGAGTTGCGGGCGATGTTCAAGAAACCAGTGGGTACGGGCGCTAAATCGCGGCAGCCGCGCAAACACCGAAGCATCGAGCACCTCGACGGCGAACAACGGTATCAATCCCACCAGCGAGCGCATTCGCAGCGGGATCCGCTTCCCGTCCGGAAGGTGCAGGCAATCATTATAGAACTCGTCCTCCTCATTCCACAGCCCGATGCCGCCAACGTTGGTCATCGCTTCGGCAATGTAGAGAAAATGCTCGAAGAACTTGGAGGCGACGTCCTCATACACGTGGTCCTCGAGAGCCAGTTCGAGTGCGATGCGCATCAGGTTGAGAGTGTACATGGCCATCCAGGCGGTGCCATCGGACTGGTTTATATAGCCACCTGTCGGCAACGGCGCGCTGCGGTCGAAAAGGCCGATATTGTCGAGGCCGAGAAAACCGCCCTGGAAGATGTTGCGGCCCTCGACGTCCTTGCGGTTCACCCACCAGGTAAAGTTCAGCATCAATTTATGAAAAACGCGTTCAAGAAATGCCCGGTCACCGTTGTCGCCGCGGTATTGCCGATCCAGCTCGAACACCCGCCAAGCCGCCCAGGCATGAACGGGCGGATTGACGTCGCCGAACGCCCACTCGTAGGCAGGCAATTGACCGTTAGGATGCATGTACCAATCGCGAGTCAGCAGCAACAGCTGGTTCTTGGCAAAGCCCGGATCGATAAGCGCCAAAGTGACGGCGTGGAATGCGAGGTCCCAGGCAGCATACCAGGGGTATTCCCACTTGTCGGGCATCGCGACAACGTCGGCATTGTTCAAATGGGGCCAGTCGGAATTGCGCCCGTGCCGCCGCGACCGCGGCGGTTCGGGCTGCAGCGGATCGCCGGCCAACCATTCGGGAATGTCAATGTAATAGAACTGCTTAGACCACAGCATGCCGGCCAAGGCCTGGCGCTGCACGAGCCGGGCGTCGGGAGCGATCAGGGCTTGCTGCAGATCGGAATAGAATTCGTCGGCCTCGGCACGGCGCTTCTCGATTACGCGGTCGAAACCGTCCAGGCCCGATGCCTCGTGATCGGCCGTCAGTCGCGCGCGCAACCGCCAAGCGCTTTGTGCCGGCACGGTCAAGCGATAGTGCGCGGCAACTTTGGTTCCCCGCTGCTCTGGGTTGACCGCCGCAGCTTCGCCATCGACGACATAATCGTTGATGCCGTCTTTGAAATAGTGCCCCGGCGCATCCATGCCCCACAAGCGCCGCACATTCGTCTCGTTTTCGCAAAACAGGAGCACTGGCTCGCCATCGCAGAAAAACCGCAGGTGTGGAAGGGTCGGATGATCGACCGAAACCGAATGGCCCTCCCTTGCGACCAATTGCGGTTTCATCGAATCGGGCTTCCACGACCAAGTATTCCGCGCCCATAGCTGCGGCAGTACGTGTAATTCCGCCGCCTGGGCGGCGCGGTTGTGAACCGTCACCTGCATCAAGATGTCGTCGACGCCGGCTTTGGCGTATTCGATCTCGACATCGAAATAGCGGTCAGCGTGGAAGACGCCGGTGTCGATCAACTCAAACTCCGGCTCATTTCTGCTGCGCCGCCGGTTCTCCTCGATGAGCCAGACGTAGGGATACGCCGCTTGCGGGTATTTGTAGAGCATCCGCATGTAGGAATGGGTAGGCGTCCCGTCGAGGTAATAGTAGAGCTCCTTGACGTCCTCCCCGTGATTACCCTGGGAATTGGTCAGTCCGAATAACCGCTCCTTCAGGATCGGATCGCGTCCGTTCCATAAAGCCACAGCCAGGCAGAGCAGCAGCTGGTCATCGGCAAACCCGCCGATGCCGTCCTCGCCCCAACGATAGGCACGGCTGCGCGCATGGTCATGCGGGAAGTAATCCCACGCAGATCCGAACTCGCTGTAATCCTCGCGTACCGTTCCCCATTGCCGCTCGCTCAAATAAGGTCCCCAGCGCCGCCAGTGCACCCCCTGGCGTATTTGCTCAAGGCGCAATCCTTCCGCGGTGCCCCGCAGCGTTCTGTTCAACAGCACCGGTCCTCCGGCGGGGCGATCGACCGGGTGGCCGCCGTCAGGCGAGTGCAGCAAGCAATATTCTGCGGTGCCTCGGCGATTCCTGCGACCGCGCGACGAGCACGGCATCGAGGCCGAGACTGCGACCATAGTGATGCAGAGCGAAGATCAGCTGAAGCACGAGCAGAAAGAAGTATGTCCACGGCCACTCACCTTCTGCATTGTAAAGGCCAAGCCACAGATTGAGGATCTGCAGCGCGCCGATGAGACCCCACAGGCGCACGAAAATACCCAAGATCAGCGACACGGCAGTCAGCGCTTCTAGCGCATAAACGATGGGCGCGAACAGATAGAAATGTGGCAATACGACGTTATTGACAAGGTCGGCCTGCAAAGGAACGGCGGCGGCCTTGCCCATCACTCCCATCCAGTAAGCCAGGCCGGTCGCGCCAAACGGCTGGTCCGGATGGTCGGTATACAGTGGCGGCAATTTCCACAGCGTCTGTTGCCACCACATGCAGCCGATCAGAAAGCGAAAAGCCCAGTTGCAAACATGCGGGAAACTGCGCTGGCTGCGAATCGTGCTGAAGGCGTAGACCGCTACCACGATGCCGGCAGCTGCGAGAATCCAGAAGACGAGGGTGATCCAGCCAGGTTGTTGGAGGAAATCGATGGCGTCGAAAACCGGATTGTGGTTCATGCCGCGTGCCCTCCGCTTAAGTTGGGTTCGCCGTCGCCTCTTGCTCGCTGCAGCCGCCACCACGCCTCGAGCATGCACGCGACCGACCATGCCTGCGACGGCGCGCCGACCGGCGTGTGCGGCGCAGCGGCATCGAAGATCTCGCTGATCGTACCGAGCCCGCCATCAAAGAGGTGGTCACGCACGACCGCGAGGCGCTGCAGCGCTAAATCGGCATCGCGATAAACGCGAAACTCCGCCAATGCGTAATGGCCGAGCAACCACGCCCACACGGTCCCCTGATGGTAGGCGCCGTCGCGACGCCACGGGTCGCCGGCATAATACGGCCTGTAGTCGGGATGGTGGACGGACAGTGAGCGCAGCCCGTAGGAGGTCAACAACTGCTTGCCGCAGAGTGCGACGATCTGCGCCTGCCTGGCCGTTGCGATCGGGCTGTACGGCAGGCTGACCGCGAGGATCTGGCTTGGCCGGACAGAGCCGTCATTTCCGGACGGGCCGTCAATCACGTCATAGAGGCCACCGCTTTCTCCGTCGGCAAAGCGGACAAAGGCGGCGCGCGTACGTTCAGCAAGCCCGCGGTAGTGAGCCGCCGGCAGACCGAGCACTTTGGCAAACTCCGCCATAACGCAGAGCGCGTTATACCACAGCGCATTGATCTCGACCGGCTTGCCGATGCGAGGAGTCACAACCCAATCGTCAATCTTGGCGTCCATCCAAGTCAGCTGCATGCCGGGTTCGCCAGCGCCCAGCAGCCCATCGTGGGGATCGACCCGGATGCCGTAGCGCGTGCCCTTCAGGTGCCATTCGACAATATCGGCCAACACCTCAAACGTCTTTCCGAGACTCGCGCGGTCACCGCTCGCCTCGACATAGGCACGCCACGCCTCAATGAACCATAACGCCGCATCGACCGTGTTGTATTCGGGCTTGTCACCGGCGCCCGGGAAAACATTCGGCAGCATTCCGCGATCGACAAAGCGCCCGAAGGTCAGCAGGATGTCTCGCGCCGCTTCCTGCCGACCGGCCGCCAGTGCCAGCCCGGGCAGGCAGATCATCGTGTCGCGTCCCCAGTCACCGAACCACGGATAGCCGGCTATCACCGATTTGCCGTCGGGCCAGCCGGGCAGCGGACGGGCAAAGACAAAGCTGTCTGCCGCGAGGAGCAGCTGCGCGATCCAGTCGGGCGCCGCCGTCATCTCGGGCACACGGCGCGTAGCTCGCTCGAGGATCTCGCACTGCCGGTGTTGCCGACGCGCGAGCGCTGCCCGCAGGTCGGGGGACGGATCATCCTCGAGACTGCCGACAATCCCGACCCACTGGCCAGGGACCAGCTCGAGCCTCGCCTCGCCGACCTGCAGATGGTTGTCGCGAGCGCTCAGCCCCCGCTCCCGCTCGACAGGCAGATCGAAATTCTCTATCCATTGCCGGGCGGGAACGATCCCGCCGCCGCAAGCGCACAGCGTAAGCGCAAAGTCCCGCTGACGCACCCGCAAGGCGGTCCCCAGAGCTTCAAGCTGCGGATCGATCGCTCCGCTTGCGGTCTGGCTATGGTGATCGCGGTCGTTAACGATCAGCCGTATCTTCAGCGCAAGAGGGCGCGATTGCGGTTCGGGCGCCGAGACGAGGCACCAGGCGGCGTAGGCCGTGTTGGCACCCGGTTCCAGCCAGACGCGCGCTTCGAGGCGGATCAGGCCGATGGCAAAAAGCCATACCGGAATGGTGCCGTCGAGAGAAAAGGACTCGATATGAACGTGACCGGCCGGATCGATCGCGGCACCGCCCCAACGGTTGGTAGACAGCGGCGTCCTCTTCTCACCGTCGACAAGCTCGGCATCTGCCTTGGCCCAGATGAGCCTTCGTCCGAGCGGCGGATCAACCGGCGCGATCAGCAGCCCGTGATAACGCCGCGTCAGACTGCCGGCAAGTGTGCCGGCCGCGTAGCCGCCGAGCCCGTTGGCGAGCCACCATTCACGGCGTTCGGCTTGCTGCAGATCGCCGCAAATCGCCCGACCGAAGCGGACCATCCTGGGAACGGTGAGCCTTGTAGAATTCACGACTGATCGACGGACAAAATCGCCGAACCGGGGTGACGAGCCGACCTGGGCGCAGTCGCAGCGCGATATCGCCCCATTTTAGCAACACCAGCAGCACAGTAAACGTTGCGTCGAATGCTGTGTAGCAGAGGACCGCGCAGCGCGCGAGCACGGCCCGAATGCGGGGAGGGACCGGCTTTTCAGACGCGCGGGGCCAGTTCGCGCCAGGCGCGGGCCGCGGTCGCCACCACGTCCAGCGAGGCGGAGCTTCCCTCTGCCTCGCCCTTCTCGAAGTCACCTTCCACGACCGCCATCCGGTTTGTGATATGGGCAAAGCACAGAACGGGCTTGCAACGCATGCGGGCGAAAGCATAGAGCGCTGCGGCCTCCATCTCTACGGCGAAGATGTTGCATGCGCGGCAATGCTCGATTGCCGCGGCGGTCTCGCGAAACGGCGCGTCGGTCGTCCAGCTGGCGCCGCGGAAGATCGGCCGGCTCTCGGATGCGAATCTGGTCACAGCAGCTTCGATGAGCCGCTCGTCGGCCTCGGCGAAATCCGCTGGCGGCAAATAATGGTAGCTCGTCCCTTCATCGCGCAATGCTCGGTCGATCAGCATGAAATAGGGTGGCCGCCCGCGCGGGACGATTTGCCCGGCCGAGGTCATGCTGACGAGAAATTGGCAGCCGGAGACAAACAGCTGCTCGGCGAGCAGCACCGCAAAGGACGCCCCTACGGCGCAACCGATGATGCCGAAGCGTTGTGAGTCATGCTCGAATTCGAAAAGGTCCGTGTGGTAGCACGCCCAGCTTTCCGAGCGCCGGGCGCGGCCGGCTTGGACGAGCGCATGCAGGATGTCGCCGTCCGGATCGAGGAGGCAGACTTCCGGCACCGCGACGCTTGGCAACCTCTTCTGCCGCCGCGCCTCGCGTAGCAGGTTTACCGGCTCGAAGACGGAAGGGGCCGCAAGATCTTTGCGAGCCAGAATCGGCGGTAGGTTCGGCACGTCGGCGCAATCCCAAACAGCGCGGCACCCGGCACTCGCGTCCATCGCCGGCGCCCCGGTGAACGATAGGTCAAGGGCACGCGGAAGCAAAACAAGTTGAGGGGTCGGCGGCTTCCCATCAATTATGCGGCATCACGCAAGAGTGGAGTTCGCGATGGGAAACCTGCCCGACCATGCGTCTGAGAGCCCGTCGCACCGGATTGCCGCGCCCAAAGACGCCCACGGCATCCTGCTCCGGCTCGCAGCTCTTTCTTGTGCGCGGGATGCTAGGAGAAAGTTTGCGAGCGCAGACTGAACCGCGTCATGGAGGCCTATCAATACCCGTATTATTATGAAATTGCGCTCGCTCCTGGCGCTCCGCATCGGGAAGTCGATTTTTTCGAAGCCGCAATCGAGAAATTTTCACGGGTCAGCGTTCGTCGGGTTCTCGAACTCGGCGCCGGCACGGCGCCGTACTTGGAAGAATGGTGCAAGCGAGGCTATGCGTATTGCGGGCTCGATCTGAGCCCGGCGATGCTCGAATACGCACGCGATAAGGCACGCCGCATCGGCGCGGCGGCATCGTTTGTATTGGGGGACATGCGCAAGCTCGACCGCAATCTCGGCCGCTTCGAGCTCGTCTATGTGCTGCTTGGCTCGCTTTATGTCCGATCCAACGCGGAGTTCCTCGATCATCTCGACCGTATTGCCGACCTGCTGGCACCGGGAGGCCTCTACCTGCTGGACAGTTTTGTCTGGTTTCGTATTTTCCATCAGTACAAGAGAAGTTGGGTTCGGCGAAAAGCGGGAGTGGTCGTGCGCACCCGGTACCGCGCCGAGCTCCTCGATGCGATTGCACAGACCTATGACGAGTGCCTGACTTTCACCGTCAACGACCACGGCCGGGTCGCCACCATCGACGGTCGGGTCCCTGCAAAGGTGTTCTTTCCACAGGAATTCCTCTCATTAGTAGAGCGAAGTGAGCGGCACGAGTTTCTCGGGTGGTACAATGATTTCAGCTTTAGCGCGTCACTCAGACCTGAAGGCCGGCATATCGCAATCCTGCGCCGGCGCTGAGTGCCGCGCGCGGTATCGCGATCGCGCGCTTGTTCGCTCCGGCGGAATGCGGCGTAATCTGGTGTGACTTCGCGCGCCTTTTTCGGGAGGAAACGATGGACGATCCGTCCGCAACGCCGGTTCAGGCCGCCGGCAACGAGATCGACCGCCCGGTGCCGGGCGAACCGTCAGCTCGGGTCTGGGGAAGCGACGCGATTGCCGCCATGCTTCGCGATCTGGATCTTCCCTACGTCGCGCTCAATCCCGGATCGAGCTATCGCGGCTTGCACGACAGCATCGTAAACTATCTCGGCAATACGCGGCCGCGCATGCTCTTGTGTCTGCACGAGGAGAGCGCGGTGGCGCTGGCCCACGGCTACGCGAAGGTCACAGGGCGGCCGATCGCCGCCATCGTACACGCCAATGTCGGGCTGATGCATGCGACAATGGCAGTCTTCAACGCCTGGTGCGACCGGGCACCGATAATCCTGCTCGGCGCTACCGGCGCGGTCGACGCGATGCGCCGCCGTCCGTGGATCGAGTGGATTCATACGGCGCGCGATCAAGGCGCACTCATTCGCAACTATACCAAATGGGACGACCAGCCGGCCTCGATCGGGGCAGCGCAGGAGGCGATCCTGCGCGCCAATATGATTGCGCAGACCGCGCCGTGCGGCCCGGTCTACGTCAATCTCAACCTGGAATTGCAGGAAGACGAGATTGCTGCGCTGCCGCCGCGGCCGCAGCCGGGGCGCTTCACGCCGCCCCCGCCGCTGGAGCCGGCCGGTCCGCCACTGCACCAGGCCGCGGAGCTC
>JAFMSA010000049.1 GCA_017353855.1 Alphaproteobacteria bacterium | reverse complement strand
TTTCATAAGCATATGTAATTATATGCAATGACTACATTAAGGAATGGCGCGCCGAATTGCCGCGCCGTGCGCCGAATCCGGCCGAGATTCAGGCTCTGTTGCGGCTAAGGCGGTTTAGGTGACGAGATGGGGTATCGCTCAGAGGAGTTCTTAACCGCACCACCAACCGATCGGGCAAACAACCCCGATCACGATCAGGGCAAACGAGCTCAACGGCCATTCCACATCGTGGGGCGGAAAGGGGGCCGAACACCAGGGCTAGCCCCGATCGCTGTGAGAGCTCGGGGGAGGATCACGTCTGTCCGGTTCACCGCGGCTTTCCCGACAGGAGAGACGGCCGAGCGGGTCCGCTGCACCCAGCGTAGGCTTTGCAGTGCCCATGCGAGCATTGGGCAGCGATGCGGTTCGCCTCCCCCGGGGGCACGTGGCGAGCCCGATTAACCGCATATGTCGCCCCTGTGTCAGACAGGAACCATTTCTCGGCGGGCGAGGTGTAAGCTGCGATAAGGGCGAGGGTGAGCGGTTTCGGTGTGGGGCCATTGCATTTCAGGCGGGATCGGCGGCGATAGCGGCCGCAATTACCGTCCAAGCTCCAAGGACGGTTGTCTCGGGGAAGCCAATGCGCGGAGTATGTTGATGGTATCTCCCGTATTCTCCGCCGTGCAGCGCAGTATGATCGCCGCGTGGGACGGCAAGGGCGCCTGTTCCGATCTCTTGAAAACGCACTCGGGACTCACCTGCAAACCGCGAACAATCGACGGCTTGTTCGATCTCTCCTGCCGCCTCGAACACCACAGGCTTTGCGCACGTGTTCGGGCAGGATGGGTGGAGCGGAACGGAAACCCGTCGCCGGTGTCGTTTGACGGGTTTCGCGATTGCTCGACGCATTCTACGGCTCTAAGAAAGCAAACAGGGAGCGAAAGGTCGTGATGGACCGGGCGTGCGGCTTGGTGATCGTCGCGGCACTGACGACCGGGATGATCGCCTGGACAGCCGATGCCGCCGCGCTGGATCACGCGCCATATGGGACAACCCAAGGGGGTGAGGCCGTGGAAATTTATACCCTGACCAACGACCACGGGCTGCGCGTGCGGTTTCTCAGCTATGGCGGCGTGATCACGGAGATTGCCGCACCCGACCGTGAGGGTCGGCTCGACAACATCGTGCTCGGCCTCAGAAGCCTGCGGGCATACGAGACGCTCCCCGGCCATTTCGGAGCGATCATCGGCCGTTATGCCAATCGCATCGGCGGTGCGCAGTTCGCATTAAACGGCCAAAACTATCACCTCATCGCCAATAACGGCGCCAACACGCTGCATGGCGGCCCCGATGCGCTCGATCGTCGAGTCTGGACGGTTTCGCCGGTGACCGTGCCCGACGGTGTCGCGGCAACGCTAAGCTATGTCAGCCCGGACGGCGATCAGAACTTCCCCGGCACGTTGACGATCCGGGTGACCTACACGCTGATTAATGACGATGCGTTGCAGATCAGCTACATCGCAAGTAGCGACAAAGATACTGTCGTCAACTTCACTAATCATTCCTACTTCAACCTGGCCGGCAACGGTTCCGGACCGGTCACCGATCAGCTGCTGCTGGTGAATGCCGACCGCTACACCCCCACCGGTCGCGATCAGATACCGACGGGAGAGATTGCACCGGTTGAAGGTACGCCGCTCGACTTCCGGCAGATGACGCCGATCGGCGCGCGGCTCAACAGCGCGTTCCAGCAGATGGTCTACGCGCGCGGCTACGACCACAATTTCGTGCTGAACAAGCCTCCCGGCGGCGGCGTGTCCTTCGCGGCGCGGGCTTACGATCCGCGCAGCGGCCGCATCGTCGATTGCTTCACGAGCGAGCCGGGAGTGCAGCTCTATACGAGCAACGCCATGGACGGCTCGCTCGTCGGCTCGTCCGGCACGACCTACCGTCAGACCGAGGGGTTCACGCTCGAGACGCAGCATTTTCCCGACAGTCCCAACAAGCCGAACTTTCCGAGCACGGAACTAAAGCCGGGGCAGGAGTTCCGTTCGACAACAATCTTCCGCTTCGCTACTGACACGCCGCTGCCGCCGCTGCCGCACTGAGACCCCCTGCGCCTTCACCGCCTCTTCGGCTGAGGTCCTAGGTCAGCAGGCGTAGTAGCGCCGGTAGTAGGGGTCCCAACAGCTCCGCGGCGGGTACGGGCTCGGCGGATAATAGGCCGGAGGCGGCGGGTTATAGTACGCGTAGGGAGCATAGTAGGGATTATAATAGGGGTTGTAGTACGGGTTCGCCGCGCTCCCAAGCAGCGTCCCTGCCGCCAAGGCGCCGAGTCCGATCCCTACTCCTGCGCCGGGACTGAGGGCATGCGCCGGCCGCGATATGGTCGTCAGTCCAACTGCCGCAATTAGCGCTGCTCCGACGGCCAGTGCGCGACCCGGGCGCGCAAGCAAATTACCAAAGGTCATTTCCTACTCCTGTACTAGACCGCGGCACTGACGGGTTCACTGCCAGATGCCCGGTATTCTACTCAGCCAAAACAGTTGCCATCCCCGGAAAATTCCAACCCCGGCTGATCGGGTCATATTGATGCCGAACATGTCGAAAGGGCTATTCTCACAATGCGCTTCGTAGCAGCGCGGAAGAAGGCGGTCTGGCAGACCCGACTTTGGTTAAAATGCATCCAGCCATTGTCGGGTGGCCGCGGCTTCTCGCAACGAGTGGATGTCGGCGATGATTTGCGCCTGCGACACCGGCACGAGATCGGCGACATCGAAGAACTCGCGGACCGTGCTCCGGCGCGATATCGCCCAGCGCCTCGGCTCGCCGGGCTCGCCCGCTGGCCGTTCCTTCATATCAACGCATCGCAACCAAGTAGCACGTCATAAAATGGCGGCGATTTTATGGCCGCCATATTTATGCGAAACCGTCACTGATCTTATCGTCGTTACAGCTTCTCGCCGGTTTGGGCATTGGGCCCCTTTTGCTTGAGGATGCTCCCGCGGCCGAAGCGCGCATGCGCGCCATCAGGCGCCAGGCCCACCCTTGTCAGGGTGGTCACCGGCTGGCCTGGAGGTGTTGCGAGCTGATTTGGTGTTGGGGCTCTGGGTTTTGAATTATAGCGACGAAACCGCTGTTACTAAAAAAAAGCCAAGGGAAATTGGAGATACTTCGGAAATTCGTCCATCCAGCCAAAACAAATCGATCAGCCGCTAACTCAACTAGCGCACCCGCCATCCCCGGATCGATGAAGCCCGGAATCAGCACAGCCCGCCGGAACGGCGGTCTGCTTGATCGAAAAAACCAGCGGCACCAAACGCGGCGGGGGAAACCCGACGGAGCAACTGCGAACTGGTGTGGGCCGATATCGCCGCAGCCCCACCGCGGATGATCGCCGAGGCGCCAAATCCGGGTAAGGAGCCTTCCGCCGCCACCGCCACGCCGCTCCCCGGCAGGACCAGCGAGGTCTGGCTCATGCGTGGCCTGCCGTAGCGGACAATGAAGCTGCCGCAGCCCATCTGCGCCAACACGAGGCGCGCTGAGGCTCCCCTAATAGATGCCAACCCGGGTCGGATTCGGCGTGGAGCTCTGCGATGACCGCCGGCGCCAACCAGCGGGGCACCTTCCCAATCGACGCGAACATCTGCTGCAGGAACATTGTGGTGAGGGCGGTCAACGCGAATGACGACACGCGAGGGCTCGAGCCTCCACTTGCGGTCAAGCATGCAGCGGGCGTGGGCCCCCTGAGATCTGCTTGGCGAGGCGATTCTCGTACACCTCCATGTGGCAGCGGGCGGCGCGCAGCAGCGGAGTGGTCAACCCTAGGCGGCGGGCGCGGTCCAGCATGTCCCCAAGGATCGCGTCGGCCTCGGTCCGCCGGCCGGCGTCCAGGTCGGTGCGCATCGAGGCGCTGTTGACGCTGCCCTTCTCGGTCAGCATGGGAACGATCCGGTCAAGATATCCGGTACGTGGCGCAAACCCGGCCGCGGTCGCGACATCCTCGCATTCCGTCAGAAATTCACGCATCAGATCGGCGCCGTCCTCGGTCGCCGCGATCTCCCCGATGTTGCCACGCATCAGGCAGTTCATACCGGCCATCGCCGTGATCATCACGAACTTCTCCCACATATCGAAAAGGACGTTATCCTCGCCGGGCGCGCTGACCGGAGTGCCGGAAAATTCCGCGGCGATCGTGCGCACGCGGTCGCTCCTACCACCACTGCGCTCCCCGAAAGCGATGCCGGATAACTTGTTGTGATGCCGGATGCTACCGTCCGGGGTAAGGCTCGCGCCGACATATGCAACCCCGCCGAGCACCCTGGCCGAGCCGAATGCGACGTCGAGCCGGTCGAGGTGGACCAAACCATTGAGCAGCGGGAGGATCGTTGTCTGCGGCCCTGCCGCCGGACTGATCGCCGCGATGGCTGCGTCCAGATCGTAATGCTTAGCAGTTAAGATGATAAGGTCGTATAGGCCTTCCCGGCGGTCGGCGGTCGTGACCTTGACCGGAACGCGGAAGTCGCCCAGCGGGCTGAACACACTGAGCCCGCGCTCGGCAAGCGCGGCGGCGCGCGCTGGCCGCACAAGAAAGGTGATATCCCTGCCCGCTTCCGCGAGCCGACCGCCGAAGTAGCCGCCAACCGCGCCTGCCCCAAGCACCAGGATGCGCATGTCTTCACGCCTCTAAATCAGAAGAAGTGATCCCAAGGATTCTTCGGTTTTGCCGGCGAGGCGCAACGGAAATCGGCAGGCGCAATCCTTTCTCCCTTGGCCGGTGCCCACTACGAGCCTCGTGATTGCGCATCGATTCGCGCCGTTTATTGCCTAAGCCGGTCGCCCGCCGTAGGGCGTCCATCGATACTGTCAGGAAAACCCCGCCCAGATCTTGCTAGCGGACGGGGATTGAATCACCGCTAAGGGGCGGAAAAAGGCCCCGTGCTCGCCTACCCGAGGTTTCGAAGCCAAATGCCTTCCCCACCCACACCTTCGGGGCTTCGCCGCTATGCCTTGGACGGATACCCGCTCTAGTACGAGCGGCGACGGCACAGGCGCCATGTGGCCCACTGCACTGCCGTGATGTAATCCGTGCATTGGAGCGTGATGGATGGCGCGGCGACGATCACATCTTTCGGCATCCGAGCAAGCCCGATCGGGTGATCATGCCGCATCCGGTGTGCGACATTCCGATCGACACACTGCGTTCGATCGAGCGGTGAAGCGGTCTGATACTGAGGCCAGAACGAACATCGCCATTCTTCACAAACATCGCACCAGCGATTTCGGGGTCAGCTTCCCCGATTTCCCGGGCTGCATCACCGGCGCTCGGGCCCTCGAACCAGCCAGACCCCGTGCCCGTGAGGGACTCCAACTGTGCATCAAGGATATGCGCAAAACCGGTGAAGCATTGCCGTCAAGGTGCTAGGCTCAACTACTGCATAACTCAAGCGACAAGCGCCTGCTGAGCGGCTGGCCTTGTGGGAAATCCACCGCATAGTTGGCTTTCTGGAAAATCGGCCGCTCATCGGCTAAGAGGGGCGGCAAATTGAAAGCTTGCCGCCTCTTGCGCTTCATACGGGCACCGCGCGCCGTCGCAATATCGATTATCTTCGAGCCGGCACCGGGAGCAGTTGAATTTTTTCGATGCTGCATGTGCCCTCAGTCCGGCCTGCAGAGGGTGTTCAGCTGCAAATCTCATCCGGTCCCGGGCGCGTCGATTCGCACTGCAGAGTGATGATATTCTCGTTCGAGTATCCCCTATCAAACCGGGACCCCGGAGTGATCCACACCGACGCAAGGCGTTTGGCCCCCTGAGTCTCCTCTGCACAATATCGCACATGCTCGTGTTGTGATTAATTTCACAGATAGGATTTCAGCTCTGAAATTAGCAGTTAACAGGAATCAGAAATTTCGCGGCGAGGTGAGACGGTCGATCACTCATCCGGCACGGTTAAGGCCCGTATTGAGTGATACGGCTTGACCCGGAGTCGCACAGCAGTTCATCTTGCAACGTGCAAACAAAGAAGGCGAAGTGCGAGGGAGGGAACCACTATGGGGTCGGTCCACAACTGCCCATCGCGTCGCGCCGTTATGGGATCGCTGTTTGCGGCGCCTGTTTTCCTTCGAATTCCGGCATCGCTCGCGGCGACAACGGAGCCGTCGGGAAAGATCGTCATCGCTTTTCATGTTACGATCTCGCCGGCTTGGTTCGATCCGTCGCTCGCACCGCCACAGATCACGCCGTTTGGTATTCTTTACGCGTTGCATGATGCGCTCGTGCGCGCTTACCCCGGCACGAAAATGGGCCCGGCCCTCGCCGAACACTGGGAGGAAGACGAGGACGGGCGGACTTACGAGTTCAAACTGCGCCCGGGGTTGACGTTTCACAATGGCGATCCGGTGACGGCCGAGGATGTCAAATTCAGCTTCGACCGGTACAAGGGTGCCGGCGCCACCGTCCTGAAGGAAAAGATAAGCGACGTCGAAATCGCTGATCCGCTTGTCGTGCGGTTTCATTTGAAGGAGGCATGGCCCGATTTCATGACCGTCTACGGCAGCACAGCCAGCGCAGCCGGGCTTGTCGTGCCGAAGAAGTACATCGAGAGGGTCGGTGAGAAGGGCTTCGGCGATCATCCGATCGGCGCCGGTCCGTACAAGTTCGTCAGCGGCAAGCCCGGGATCGAAGTCGTACTCGAGGCCTTTCCGCAATATTGGCGCCATGTACCCAATGTCAAAACCATCGTGATCCGCAGCGTGCCTGATAGCGACACGCGGGCATTGATGGTAAAGACCGGTGAGGCGGATATCGCGATCGCGCTGCAAAGCGTTGCGGCCCAGGGCCTGATGGACGATCCGAAAACCAGAATTGTCGCGTCGAAGCACGCCTCGTGCCAATGGATCGAATTCCCCGATCAATACGATCCCAAGTCCCCTTGGCATGACAAGCGGATGCGGCTGGCAGTCGCGTACGCGATCGACCGGGAGGGGATCAATAAGGCGGCCTGCCTCGGCTTTTGCCCGCCGGCTGGGGTTATTGTCCCACGGGTCATGCCTTTTGCGCTGCAGGTCCCGCCATTCCCTTACGATCCGGAGAAATCGAAGCAGCTGCTGGCCGAAGCCGGCTACCCGAACGGCATCGATGCCGGCTTGTTCCGCGCGATCCCGGGGTTTCCGACGATGGCTGAAGCGGTCGTCAATGACCTTAATGCAGTCGGCATTCGGGTCCGCCTGGCCCCAATGGAGCGGGCTGCGTTTTACGCCGACTGGAAGGCGCATAAATTCCATGGTCTGTTCATGACCGGCGCCGGCAATGCCGGCAACGCCGCCAGTCGGGTCGAAGCCTTCATCTACTCGAAGGGCGCCTACGCGTCGGGCGGTTATCCTGACATCGACCAGCTTTATCTCCAGCAGGACCGCGAGCGCGACCCGAAGAAGCGCGAAGCGACCATCGAGGAGATCCAGCAAATGACGATCGACCGCGTCATGTTCGCTCCGGTTTTTGATTTTCGCGCGCTGAACGGCATCGGTCCGCGCATCGCCAAGGATACCGTCGGCGACGTCTACCTCGACCCGTTCCCGGAATACGAGGACATCGAGCTCAAGTCCGCATAATCTGCGCTGCCATCAGCGGCAGCGGCGCGGGGTCGGTTTCAGCGGCGTCGTAGAGGTGACAGGCAACGAGCCGCCCTTCCAGGTTCCGGAGCGCCGGTACCTCCCCCGCACAGCGCGTGAACGCCCGTGGGCAGCGCGGGTGGAAACGGCAGCCCGAGGGCGGCTCGATCGGGCTCGGGACCTCACCCGGCAGGAGGACCTCCTCACGGCGCTCGTCGGGATGGCTCGGCAGTGCTGCAGAGAACAGAGCCTCGGTGTACGGATGCTTTGGCGCGCGGGCGAGCGCGCGCGCCTCCCCCATCTCGACGATTTTGCCGAGATACATGACCGCGATCGTGTGGCTCATATGCGCCACTGCCGCAAGGTCATGCGCGATGAATAAATAGGACAGCCCCAGCTGCGCCTGCAGATCACGCAGAAGGTTGAGGATCTGCGCGCGGATAGACACATCAAGAGCCGACACCGGCTCGTCGAGTACGACGAGCTTAGGCGAGAGCGCGAGCGCGCGGGCAATCGCAATGCGTTGCCGCTGCCCGCCGGAAAATTCGTGCGGAAACAAATCCGCGGCATGGGCCGGCAGCCCGACGAGCTCGAGTAGTTCGTCTACCCGGTGCCGCGCCTGCCCGGCTGTTACCTTCTCGTTTGTGATCAACGGCTCGGCGATGATCGCGCTGATTCGCATGCGCGGGTTGAGCGAGGCGTAAGGGTCCTGGAACACCGCCTGCACCGATTTGCGGTATCGGCGGCGGCCGGCAGCGTCGAGCTGCCGCAAATCCCGCCCTTCGAAGCAAATTGAGCCGCTGGTCGGCTCTTCGAGGCCGAGCACCAGCTTTGCCGTCGTGGTCTTGCCGCAGCCGGACTCGCCGACAATTCCAAGCGTCGTGCCGTTCCCGATCGCGAACGAGACGCCATCCACCGCGCGCACGGTGCCCGGCTTGCCAACGAACACACCGCGGCGGGCGCTGAAATGCTTCGTGAGACCGGCGGCCTCGATAACCGTCATCAAACGGCTCCGCTGACGATGAGACGGCCCGCAGCCGCCGCCGGTTCAGCCAGCCAGCAATGCGCGGTCCGCCCCGGCTCCGGGGTAAACTCCGGCGGCGCCGCCTCGCGGCAGCGCGGCATTGCCAGCGCGCAACGCGGCGCAAACGAGCAGCCGGGCGGCAGCGCGGCCAGGTTCGGGGGCTGACCTTCAATCGCGTTCAGACGCCGGTCGGGGTCGTCCATCCGCGGGATCGCGTTAAGCAGTGCCTTTGTATAGGGGTGGACCGGTGCGTTGAAGATGCGCGACACCGGCCCCGATTCGACGACCCGTCCGGCATACATGACCGCCAGCTGGTCACACATCTTGGCGACAATGCCGAGGTTGTGGGTGATGAAAATCAGCGCCAGCCCATGCTGCCGCTGCAATTCGCGCAGCAGGTTCAGGTATTGCGCCTGGATCGTCAAGTCGAGGCTGGTGGTGGGCTCGTCGGCAATCAACAGGCGCGGCTCGCAGGAGATACCGATCGCGCCGACAATGCGCTGCCGCATGCCGCCCGACATCTCGTGCGGATATTGCTTGACGCGCGCTTCCGGCGACGGGATGCGCACTGCGTTCAACAGCGCGCGCGCCCGCTGCCAGGCGGTGCGCCGGGTTTCGTGCTCGTGCACCCGGATCGGCTCAGCGACCTGGTTCCCGATCGTAAACAGCGGGTTCAGTGACGCCATCGGGTCCTGCAGGATCATCGCGATCTTTTTGCCCCGGATGTCCTGCATCTCGGGTTCGGTTTTCTGGACCAGATCCTCACCGTCGAGCAGCATTCGCCCACCGACAATCCGCGCCGCCGGCGGCAAAACCCGCAGCAGCGTCAGCGCCAGCGTGCTCTTGCCCGAGCCAGACTCGCCGACAATGCCCAGAGTCTCTCCGGCCTCGACCCGCAGCGATACCCCGTCGACGGCGCGCACGACGCGTGCGCCCTGCGCGGCGATGTAGTGCGTCGACAGGCGGTCGAGTTCAAGCAGCGGCGGCCCGGCCATCAGAGCTGCCTCAGTTGGGGATCGAGCTTGACCCGCAGCCAGTCGCCCAGCAGGTTCGCCGACAAGACCAGCAGCATGATTCCGAGACCCGGAAACACTGTCAGCCACCAATAGCCGACCATCAGCCCCTGCTTGCCGTCCGACAGCATCAAGCCCCAGGCAGGCTGCGGGGGCGGCACGCCTACTCCAAGGAACGACAGCGTCGCCTCGGCGATGATCACCACGCCGAGCATCAGCGATCCGAGCACGATCGCTGAATTGATTACATTTGGCAGGATATGGTGCCGCATAATCGTCCACTTCGAGCAGCCGGCGACGATCGCAAGCCGCACAAATTCCCGTTCTTTCAGCGCCAGCACCTCGCCGCGGATCACGCGCGCATACCGGGTCCAATAGGTGACCCCGAGAATAATCACGATGTTCCACATGCTGGGGCCGACGATGGCCGCCAGGAAGATTGCGAAAGTCAACGCCGGCAACGCCAACCAGGTGTCGGTAAGGCGCATGACGACTTGGTCGACCCAGCCGCCAAGATAGCCGGACAGGATGCCGAGAAATGTGCCGAGTGCACCGGCGAAAATGACCGCAGTGAAGCCGACCACCATCGAAATGCGAGCGCCGAAAATGAGCCGTGACAGCACATCGCGCCCGAGCTGGTCGGTACCGAGCAGGTATTCGGTGCTGCCGCCATGCTGCCAGAACGGCGGTTTGAACCGCGCCGTCAGAATTCCGACTTCGGGGTTGTGCGGCGCCAGCTGGTTGGCGAAGATCGCGACCAGGGTGACGATGCCAAGGATCGCGAGCGGGATCACCGGGTAATCTCGCATCCGGACCTTGCGAACGGCCGCGAGTGGCGAAGAGCGCCGAGCGATTTCCGCGGGGATGCTCATCTGGCGTCAGCTCCCAAGTCGGATGCGCGGATCGATCAGGGCGTAAACAATGTCGATCAGCAAATTTACGGTGACGATCATGGCACCTCCCATGATCACGACCCCTTGCACGACCGGGAAATCGCGGAACGCGATACCCTCATAAAGCAGCCGCCCGATTCCGGGCCAGGCGAACACCGTTTCAACGACGACCGCAACGTTGATCATCAGGACCAGATTGATCCCGGCCAGGGTCAACACCGGGATCAGCGCGTTCTTGAAGGCATGCTTGGCGATGACGAGCGTCTGCGGCAGCCCCTTGATGCGGGCGAGCTTGATGTATTCGGAGCCCAGCACTTCGAGCATCGAAGAGCGCGTGAGCCGCATGTGGGCGGCGGCAAAATACCACCCAAGAGCAAAAGCCGGCATAATCAGGTGCCACGGCGTTCCCGCTCCTGACGATGGCAGCCATCCGAGGTACACCGAGAACAGCAGGATCATTAACAGTCCGACCCAGAATGACGGCATCGACAAGCCAAGCAGCGTGAATAACTTGCCGATGCTGTCCCAGAAGCGGCCGACATTGACCGCCGCGAGGATACCGGCCGGGATCCCGATCACCAGCGAGAACAGCATCGCCGCCGCGGCGAGCTCGATCGAGTTCGGCAGCCGCGACAGGTAAAGTCCCATCACCGGTGTCTGGTAATAGAACGACTGGCCGAGATCGCCGTGGAAAAGCGACGACATGAACAGCCAGTATTGTACCCACAACGGCCGGTCGAGGCCGAACTGATGATGGATCGCGGCGATGTCGTCGGGGCTGGCACCGGGTTCCACTAACAGCATCGCCGGGTCGCCCGTCACCCGCACGAAGAAGAAGATCGTCAGTGATAGCAGGAACAGCGATAAGAGGGCGTAGGCGGTCCGACGCACGACGAAACGAGTCATCGGGAGGTGCAGCAGGTGCAGCAGCGCCGGCATCGCTCGCGCCGCGGTCGCCGGCGGCGACCGCGGGGCTCCGCCGTCGATCTGTCTGGTGACGTAATCGCTCATCCAGTCCTCGACTTTGGTGACCCGGCGCCCTCCTGCCTCAGGCGCTCTTGATCGTGAGATCCTCGAACGGTGCCGTGTACGCGAAACCGGGGATGCGCCCGAACGAGGATTCGCCGACACGCGGTCCTATTCCGTTCAGGAAACCGAGTTGCCAGATCGGCGCGTAGATCGCCTTCCCGTGGACCAATTGCTGCATCTTGTGGAGCAGTGCCGCGCGCTTCTTGCGGTCGTTCTCCTCCGCCTGCTGCGCGAACAACGCGTCGATGTCCGGATAGCTGCCGTAGGCGAAAGCGCCGCCTTTGACGACGAACGAGGCCATACGGGTGGCGGCGTTGCCGAAGGCGCCGCTCGCGCCCTGGATGATGCCGCGCCGATATTTCTTAGCTCCATAGGCGGAATAGAAGCCGGCGCGTTCGATCGGCTGCAACTTTACCTGGATCCCGATCGCCGCCAGGTTGTTGATGCTGATCTCGGCCATATTGGCATAAGAGCTGTCGCAATAGAGGAGGCCGGCATCGAAACCGCCCGGATGGCCGGCTTCTGCCATCAGCTCCTTGGCCTTCGCCGGGTCGTATATGGCATCCGGCGGCTGCCAATAGTAGTCGAAGGTGTAGGGCACGATGCTGTTGGTGACCTTGCAGAAGCCGAGGAACAACGCCTGGCTCATGCCGTCGCGGTCGATGGCGAGATTGGCCGCCTGCCGCACCTTGAGGTCGTGCCACGGCGATCGGGGATCCCACTGCTCGGGGAAGTAGAGCCAGTTCGGCGCCTGCAGCACGACAGCCTTAAGCCCGAGCCCGGGCGCCTCTCGCAGTTCCTGTGCCAGCTCGCCCCGGATTGAATAGGCGATGTCGGCCTCGCCGCGTTTGAGTGCAGCCAGCCGCGTCGACTCGTCGGGAATCACCTTCATAATGATTCGCTTGACTGCCGGCGGCTTGCGCCAATACCCGTCGAACGCCTCGAGCACCAGTTCGACGCCCGGAGTGAACGACACGAATTTGTAAGGGCCGGCGCCGATCGGGGTATTCTTGAACCCGTTATCGCCGACCTTCTCGACATAAGCCTTCGGCACGATCCAGCCGGCCCCGCTGGCGCTCGAATAAAATGTCAAAAAATCGGGCCACGGTTTCTTGAGTTTGAAGCGGACGTGCTGCGGGTCTGGCGTTTCGATCGCCGCCACATTCTCCTTCATCAATTCGTGGGCGGCGCCGCGGTAGCGTTCATACGAGAATTTCACGTCCTCGGCGGTAACCGGCTCCCCGTTGTGGAACTTCGCGCCCTTGCGGATCGCGAACTCGTAGGCGAGCCCGTCCTCCGAGGCCGACACAGACTCGGCCAGACACGGCGCCTGCAGCTGCCCCGGCATAGGCTTCACCATCGCGTCGTGCAGCGCATAGAGCACCATGAACGGGGTGATGATCCCCTGCGTCTCGGCCGGGTCGAACCATGCGGGCGCCAGCGACACGTGCACCGCATAGGTCAGCTGCCCCTCCGGCGCGGCGCGTGCGAGGCGCGGGGCGGCGCCGGTGGCGAGACCGGCAGCGGCGCCGACGAGCAGGTCGCGCCGCGTCAATTGAGCGAATGTTCCCATGTACCTCCCTATGGCCCCTCTTTGCGAGGGCTTCTGGAACAGCCTGCTCGCAGCGCGGCGTGTTTACCTGACT
>JAFMSA010000048.1 GCA_017353855.1 Alphaproteobacteria bacterium | reverse complement strand
CGCCTCCGCAACGATCTGCGTACAGTCGCGACCACTCGGATATTGCGCCAGCGCGACCGTCAGCGACTGGCTCATCACGATCCCATCTTCGGCTGCAACAGCGGCCCAATCAAAAAATCTCGGGGCACCAGGGCGCGCTCGATGCCTCGAAGATTGTGTCCGCATGGGCAGCGGCGCCCGACGCCAGTTCCTGAACGCGCAACGCGCTCGCGAGCCGGGTCCAGGTAAAGCCGCCGAGGTAGACCGAGCCGAGCGCAGTGACATCGCAACGCAGCGCCGGGGCGTCGTCGGTGCGATCGACGCCGTCGCGACCGATCCGCCAGCTTCCGGCATTCCACGGGCAAAATTGGTCGGCCACCTCGATGACCACCGACCCTTCAGGCCGATACGACCGTGCCGACAGGGCAGTCCTGACGTCGATCAGACGCACCCAGACGCCGTCCCGCAGGCTGAAGCCGAGCCGGCGCGGCTCCGCCACCAACAGCAGCAGCGGGTGATCGAGCGGAAGCAGCCCGGCTCTGACGCGCGCCATCCAATCGATGTCCAACAGATATCGCCAGATGGCCCCCGTCGCCTGTGGCGACTCGCCGATCGCTTCGATCACCGCCACTGCGCCCGACTGTAAGCCGCGGTCAAATGCCCAGTTCATGCGGTAGAGTGCATAGGCACTCGGCCGTCCTTCGTCCTCGAGGACGGCGCACTGCAACTCTCCACCGCTTCCGCGCCGCCAGTCCGGATCGGCAAGCGTGCGGTTGTGCCACCAGGGCGAGCTTCGCTCGAACATGCCCGGTGTTACCCCGGCCACCCGATCGTAGATCGGGGCGACGTATTCCTCGGCAGCGGCGGGTGAGACGAGGCGAACGCGACCTGAGGCAGCGAACGGCGCGTGAAACGCCGATCGCTCGCGCGACAGATCGATATCGCCCGTGAACGAAGCCAGCCCGAACCCGAAGCGGCCGTAGATCGTGTCTTCGGTGGCCCAGAGATAGGCAACCGGCTCACTCCGTTGATGGCAGGCGTCGAGCAGGGCACGCATCATTCCCCGCAAAAGTCCCCGCCGCCTGTGCGTCGGCAATACGCCGACAACGGTCACGCCGGCGGCGGGCACCCGCCCGCCGGGGACGGTCAACTGTAACGGAAACGCGCCCAGGCCGCCGACCGCCCGGTCGCCCTCCCAGGCTGCGTACACGCGCTCGGCCGGCAATACCCGGATCAGTTGCTCTGTCTGGTTCTCGTCAGGTCCCGTGCGCCCGAAATAGTACCTGATCGGGGTGATGGCATGGCTGACCTCCTCCGCCGAGGCGCAGGGTCGGATTTCAACGTCCATGGCGTCCTCGGCCTCTCTACGGCGCGAAGTCCCAAATTGCGCGCCAGCATATCCCCGGCCCCTCCCACCGACTACTCACCATTGCATCCCGGCGGTTCCGCGGCCTGATGTTTCCCGCCGTGTCCGCGACCAAAATCCTCTACGGCCAAGTTCCCCCTCGTCAGTGCCGTCGTCCTCGCCTTCCCATGGGCTGCAACGGAATGGACCGCATGGCAGCTCGTCAGCCACGGCTCGGCCCGCCGTGGTTCGAGTTCCTCGGATGGCCCGTCTACCAGCCACCGCCCTTCTTCTGGTGGTGGTTCGCCTGACGACGCCTCCGCGCCTTTCGACATCCGCATACCCAACGACTAACCATCTGGCGGTGAAAAATACGATCATCGCCCCGTCACCGCGACCAGCAGTTCCTCCGCGTTCTTTGGCGGCCGAAGGCCATCAGTCCTGCCGGCGAAGTAGCGCTGGGTAAGATCTGCCGCCGAGATGTGCCGTACTTCTCTAAAGCCCGCTTCGCGGGCCAGCGCCAGGATCTCGAGCGGCGTGAAGTAACTGAGGAAAGGCGTCCCGCTTGCTCGCGCTCCCTTCTCCGCCATCTCCAGTCCGGGACGTACCTCGGGATCAGCGAATTCCAGCGGCAGCAGAAACGTCGTCGCGAGCAGCGATCCCGGAGCAAGCGCCGCGAGCTGGCGCAGCGTGGTCGCGTTCGCATCTTTGGTGAGATACATGCTGACGCCGGTGGCGACCGCGATTGCCGGCTTGCTGTCATCAAAGCCGGCAGTCGCGAGCCCGTCCCGCCAAGATTCGGCCGCCTCGAAATCGACCGGCACAAAGCGCAACCAATCCGGGACGCCGAATCCCAGCTCGATCAGGCGCTGGCGCTTCCAGACCTGAGGACCTGGCTGGTCGATCTCGAAGATTCTGAGACGGGACGCGATCTCCGGCCTCCGCTGGGCGAAGCTGTCGAGGCCGGCGCCGATAATGACGTACTGATTCAGCCCGCGGCCGGCCTGTTCCACGACCAGATCCTCGATGAAGCGAGCACGAGCCACGACGGAGGCGCGAAAGGAGCGCGTGAACTCGGGGTCCATGTCCTCGCGGCGGCGCCAGCCCTGATCGGGGGCCAGCAGCTTAAGGCCAATCTTGTCTTCCAGCACATGCGGAGGCGGATCGATCTCGACATGCAGGGCACGCCACAAAGCGACCCGCGCTGCCGTGCTGTCTGGAGCCTCACTTTGCTTGTCGCTCATGATCGTGAGCTCACTCGTTCACCTTGGCCGAGGCCTGAAGCCGCCAGATGCGCCCGTCGGGATCAGGGATGGTCATCTCCCTTTGTCCCCCAATGGTTGGTCCTCGAATGGCGTATATGGGCTGGGCGGGGGAAAGAGATTACGCCCGGAGTTCAGTCACGCCGAGTGCAATGCTGCCGGCGGGCTTGCCGAGTTGCCGCAAACGCATGTTGTACCGGAGTTTGATCATTTCGCGGCCTTCGACTTCGTCGGCATTGCGTACGTTCGAGTATCGCATCGCTTCTGGCTCCTCTAGTTCATTTATACGAACACCCCTCCTTTGTCAGACTCCGATCCGACACCGCGAAGCCAGTATCGGTGACTATAGCGGTCAGTCCGCTACCGTCGAATGCGACGTAAATGTGAAAGTGCGGCCCGTCCGGCAGTATTGTTTTGGTCCCGGTGCAGTCTGACTTCAGGGTGTAGGTAGTGGGGGTAGCGTTCCGAGTGCCGGGTCGAGTGCCTCGACCACAACCAAAGAGCCGCCGGACGGGACCGGCGGCTCTTGTCCGCTTGATGACGTTACCTCACCTAAACTTGGCAGGCCATGAAATACTCGGCGGGCGTTCACACGGTCAATTGACAATCATCGTTAACGCACCGGCGTCGAGCCCTCCAAATCGACCGTGGCTTGCCTCGTTTGAGGCGCTAGTTCCCGCTGTTCGCCCGAACATCGGAAAGATAGAACTAAAAGAGACCGCGCAACAGATCGGCGAAATGCGTTCCCGCGGACGGCACACAGGCTTTGGCGTACATCCGGCCCGGACACAGCTGCATACCGCGCCTCTCGTGGCGTGTAGCGGAACTCTCTTATAGCGGAGGCCGGAAACGTCCGCGAAACAGAGGTCTTCGGCAATCGCTGTGACTGTCTGAGTGGACGCCGGGCCTCAAGCAACCGCTGGTTGGATGCAGCGGGCGCTGGCCCCCTGTCCTCGAATAGCCGGTAGTGATTAGAGCTGGACATTCCGACCATCCGTCCGAGGTTCCCCGGCTCCAAGATCGGCGACCGCAAATGCTCTTGGACGACCCGTCGCACGCGCTGCTTACGACTGAGATCGATTAGCGGTTTGGCGATGGCTGTTCGATCCGCTGACGGGGCAACAGCGGCAACGGCCACCGTCCCGATAGTTTTTCTACGTGATAATAGAGTGTATTATGAAACTTGTTTTTTGAGCGCTACGGCGAGCAGACACGGGCCTGGCAGGGCGGCTAGACAAGAGCGCATGATCGACTTGCAGCAGCCTCACCTCGCGCGTCTCTCCATGAGGCCGCACACTGCGCCGCGGCATCGGCCATCGGCGGCTGCTGTTCGAACCTAATTCGGTGACAGAACACCCGTCGCGCGCCGACACAGGATCGCGCCGCATCAATGCCCGTTCGAGAGCGGCGGCGACTTCAGGTACCCCTTTGCCAGATTCTTTCCGATCTCACGCATCATCGCCTTATCGAGCACCTCTGTTTCGGCCTTCGGCTGGCGCACGATAGTGTTGTTGCAATAGGTTGGGATGGCGCCGCCGCCGTTGCGGACGAGGCCCGGCGGGTCCTCGCCATTGGCGACGGCACGGATGCCGCGCCGGATCTGGCGGCGAAACATTGTGATCCCGCGGTCCGTGACGCCCAGATGCTCGAGGCCGTGGATTGCGATCGGCCGCTGCGAAACCTGCGCCTCGTAGTCGCCGGGATGCAATTGGCCCTCCTCGTAGCTGTCGGCAGCGAGCTGGCCTGGCAGCATGATGTTACGGTCGGCCCACCACGCCGGAGTCTCGCCGTCCTTCTCGCTGACATGGCGGAACTCGAGGAACATCGTGTGCGTGTCGTCGAGCGGCATCGTCCAGCGGCTCATCATAGGGCCGCTGAATTCACACTCGTTGCGCCCAGTCTCCCAGATCGGGGCCACCTGCGACAGGTTCGGCAGCAGGGTCTCGACCATTCTCGCCCAGACATTGTCGCCGACCCGGCGCGTCGCGACATAGATCATGCCGGCCGGCGTCTCGAGGAAATCGAGTTCGGGCAGGACGCCGAACTCCTCGGTAAACACGGCGCCGCTGACGATCGTGTGCAGGAACGCGGTGTGCGCCGGGTCCATGTGGTTCTCGTGCATCTGCAGCCAGTTGCACGGATAGAAGTATTTGCGGCCGGGGATCATGCGCCAGCCGGGCCGGACAAAGGTGTCGTAGACCGGAAACGGCGGCTTCTTCTGGGGCGGGCCCATATAGGCAAAGACAACGCCGCCGTATTCGTGCACCGGATAGGCGCCGTGCCAGAGCTTGCCTTTGAACGTGCTATCGGCGGGCTCGCCCGGCGTTTCGAGGATCAGGCCGTCGGCGCCGAACAGCCAGCCGTGATAGCAGCAGCGGATGCCGTCCTCGCCGACGAGGCCGAATTCGAGCGAGGTGCCGCGATGCGGGCAATGAAGCTCGAGGAGACCGACCCTGCTGCGCCTGTCGCGATAGGCGACCAAATCCTCGCCCAGCATCCGGACCTTGAGCGGCACGTCCTTGAGGTCATCGGAAAAGCAGACCGGCTGCCAGAAACGGCGCAAATACTCGCCGCCCGGCGTGCCGGGCCCGACGTGCGTCAGCTCGGCGTCCTCGGACGGGAGGTCCCGATGGAAATAGCCGCCATAGCGCTGTTTCAGAAACCGGGCCCGCGATGTCGCCATCCTTCTGCCCTCCTGTCGCGGTTGACTCGTACCGGACGTCGCTGTCGCCGTCTCGGACGGCGCCGAGAATAAATCAAATGCGGTGGTGCAGCACTCCAAAAGGGACGAGTTGCCGCACGAACCACCTCTCCCTCGATGCGCCCTGGATGGGGGCGGCCGGCTGACAGAATACAGAACTCTTGCGGTCGAGATCCGCGCAATGATCGAGCGCTCTAACCTCAAGTCCTGTCCGGTTGTGTTCCGTTGACGGGTCGATAGACAGGTTGGGGCACGGCGATGAGCTTTTGGCGCGAGGGACTTTGGCTTTGCAGGTGGGACGACGATCCGATGTATGAATTAGAGACCAGTTGACCGGGAGTGAGGATAGCCATGGAATTGACACGTCGTGATCTCACTGCCGCCGGCGCGTTCGCCCTGGCGGCGGCTACCCCTATTGCATCAACGGCGGCGGCGCCCGCCGAGGAGGAGGCGGTCAGCCAGGCCGTCGAGGCGCTGCGCAAGGCGGTGTTCGACAAGGACAAGGCCGCTCTCGAAAAACTGACCGCCGAGCAGCTCAGCTATGGCCATTCGAGCGCGGTGATCCAGAACAAGACCGAAATGATCAACGGGGTAATGGGCCGCAAGGCGGCGTTGAACTCGTTGGATTACCCCGACTTGAAAGTCATCATGGTGGGCAACAACGCAATCGCCCGCCATCGCTACGTCTCCGACAGCGAGTTGGACGGCAAAGCGAATCACATCGACATCGGCATCCTCGAAGTATGGACCAAGGAGGACGGCGGCTGGAAGCTGCTGGCGCGGCAGGGGTACAAGCTGCCCGAAAAGGCTTAACGCGAAAGAACGCTTTTATTTTGCCGCGGACCGAGGCAGCGCTCGCCACCAAGAAGGAAGGCGCCAAACTCGGCAATCCGCGGGTGCTCGAAACGGCGGTCAAGCTGCGCGAGGTGATGCGTGCCGATGCTGATCGCCTCGTCGCCAACGGCGGATCATCGACAGGATCCGCGCCGCCGGTGTCACCAGCTGTGCCGGGATTGCCGAGGCGCCCAACAGCCGCCTCGCGGCCGGCAGTGGGCATGCCGACAAGCGTGCGGAACATCGTCGTTCGGCTGTGCAATATGCGGAGGTGCACAATTTAAGATATCCGGTACTCGCGTGCGATGTGGATTTCTATAACAGTGCTTTTTGATGAAGCTGCATTCCAGCCTCATTCTCTTCATGGTGCTGTGCTGGGCGAAGGGAGCAGCGGCGGGCCTACCGAGCGATATCTTCGGGCTGGGGCCGCTTCAGCGGGGACTGTCGTCGTACTGCATGGCTGCGACGGGATTGAGCCGCACTATCGCCAGTGCACAGCGCCGTGCCGATTGGGGGTACGCGGCGTTGCTGATCGACAGCTTTGGTCGGCGCGGCTTTCAGGAGGTATGTAATCGCGGACTTCTGGTGCCGCCTGAGGCGCATCAAATCCGTGCCGGGCGCCGGGATAGGTCTTCATCTGCAGCACGTGCCCTTGTGTCTGAACCGCATCGCGCCATTTGGCGCAACGGGCCGCCGGGGTGACAATCGTCGGCATCGCCGATTAGGATCAGCGTGTCGGTTTCGAGCGGCCGGCTGGGCGGGTCGCGTGGGTCACAACCGGGGTGAAAGAACCGACGGGTCTCAGTTACGGAATCGGTAAGCGCCGTCGGGTCTTGCCCAACATAGAAGTTCGGCGGACGATCAGCGCCTCAACGCGCAACATTGACTTGACGCATTTCGGATGCACGACGGCCATCAGCGGGCCGAAGGGCTTGGTCTTTTGGCGGCGGTCGGAAATGCCGATCGAGAAAGACCACAGCGCGTTCTCGCCATCGGGTGTTTGCCCACATCGAGGCATTCCGGACGACATCGACGAGGCCCTTGCGGCAGCCACCTCGAAAGGCCGGCGCCCCGCTCGGTCCCCTTTATGGGCTCTCGGATTTGTTCAAGACTGCACGTGCGGGAGGAACGCGGCGCGAACATTGCGAACAATCGGAACCCGGACTCGGGACGGTGGACCAGACGTAGTCTCCCGTAAGCGCGATGTGCTCCCGGCCGAGTAGGGCGACATGCGCCGTCGCGTCGGCGATCGTGCCCTGGAACTCCGTCTATCTCGACCGCGCGGTGCGGCAGCTCCAGCAGGGGGGCTCGGCATGGGCATCGCACCTGGCCGACGATCCAAGTATTTCGCCAACGTCGAACGCAAGGTGTACGGGTAGCAGCGCGCTTATAACGAGCGCGAGAAGAAGGCTGACGGCCGCCGGGTGCGCATGATCGCGGGATCAGCCGGGCCCGGCGGCCGTGCTCACGCATGTTTGCAGCGTCTCGCGGAGCACGCCTCGGGGGCGGACTTAGGGCAAGCAAGTCCGAGCGACGGCTATGGTGTCGGCGTCGCATATTCTGGCTTAGCAGGTTGGGGGATGGCTGATCGTCGCGCCGCCGCTTCCGCGCGCGTTATTCGACAAGGCTTGCGCCTGCAGACGACGAGGCGCGATGATCGGTGAGAACGGCACGAGAGGTACACCCATGCTGTCACGCGAGGAAAACGAGCTGCTGACCCGGACGGGACCGGGGACGGCGATGGGCGAGGCGATGCGACGGTATTGGATTCCCGCGTTGCTGGCGCGCGAGATCGCGCCGGACGGCCCGCCGGTGCGCGTCCGGCTGCTGGGCGAAGATCTCGTCGCGTTCCGTGACAGCGAGGGTCGCATCGGGCTCGTCGAAGAATATTGTCCACACCGCCGCGCCTCGCTGTTTTTCGCGCGCAACGAGGAGTGCGGGCTGCGTTGCGTCTATCACGGCTGGAAATTCGCGGTCGACGGCAGCTGCGTCGACCAGATGAACGAGCCGGAGGAAAACCAATTCAAGCACAAGGTACGGTTGACTGCCTATCCGACCTGCGAATTGGGCGGCCTCGTTTGGGCCTATATGGGTCCGGCCGAGAAGATCCCACCGCTGCCGAAATTCGCCTGGACGCAGGCGCCCGAGACGCACCGGCACGTCAGCAAGGTCATTCAGGAGTGCAACTGGCTGCAAGGGCTCGAAGGTGGCCTCGATACCTCGCACGCGCCAATCCTGCACCGGCTGTTAAAGGACGATGCCAGGCGAGGTGGTATCAAGCCGTCGAACCCCTATGTGCGCGCCGGCGCCCCGCGGCTCGTCGTCGATATTACCGACTACGGCTACCAGTACACCGGTATCCGGCAACTTGGTGACGCAGAAATGCACGCACGCACCTACCACTACATCCTACCGTTTCACCAGATCCGTGCGGCGTCTAACGAGGTTGGGGACTGGGGCGATGCGGGGCACGCCTGGGTTCCGATCGATGATGAGTCGACGATGGTCTACAACTGGATATATACGCGCAAGTCGGCGCCGCTTAGCGACGAGGACCGGCTCGAGCGGGCGATCGGCAACGGCCCCGAGCACGTCAACCAGACGACCTTCCGTTCGAAGGCCAACCGCGACAATACTTACCTGATCAACCGCGGAGTGCAGAAGACCGAGACCTTCACCGGCATCGACGGTATCAATGTGCAGGACCGCGCGATCCAGGAGAGCATGGGGCCTATCTGCGACCGCAGTCAGGAGCATCTGGGCCCCGCCGACAAGGGCATCATCCAGATGCGGCGGCTGTTGCGAGAGGCGATCAATACGGCGCGTGCGGGTGGCACCCCGGCCGGTGTTGCGGCGACCTACTACCAGCTGTACTGCGCATTGCAAGTAATGCCGCGTGGTGCCGACTGGCGCCAATCTCTAGCCCCCGACATCTCGGCGGAAAAGATATTGCAGACGGTGTAATGCCACAGACAGCGCCGCACGTCGGAGCCGCGCGGCAATGGCATTACTGAAAGCGCGCGTACGATTTAGCTCTATGGCGGCACCTTCGGAGAGGATAGCACGCGCTGCTTCCAACCAGGAATTCCTCGCGGCCTCGGGGAAAGCCAGGGACCGACGTGGCGGCTCCGGCTTTTAGCTGACCGTCGCTGGGATCATCAGCTTGCCCGTGTTCGATGTCCACTATCGCTACGCGGTAAATGCCCATCCCGTCAGGTTTCCGCCGGAGCACCGCTCATTGGCCGCCCGGCCACGCCCGTTGAGTCGGGATCGGTGCACTGCCCTCACTGCGATGCAGAGATGAAAACGCAACCTTCAACGCGAGACATAGACGACTCAAGCGCAATCGCGAGGGCGTAAGGGAGCTGAAGATGGGATTCTCAAGCGTGCGCTCGGAAAACAGTCAGATTGACGAGCACTTGCGCCATCCGCAACCGCACCTGCCCAACAATCCGAAACCTATTCACGCGCGCTTGCGATCTGGGCGTTGATCGCCAACACGATGCGGTGTGCGATGCGCCAGCTAACGTTGGCCATCGCCTTAAGGCCGTCGGGCGGATTGACGTTCCAGACACTCCTCCCTGGCATCGGCCTCCTGTTCCAGTTGATCGGCCAATACCGACAAGTCCCAGTCAATCAGTCTATCGCCATTGGTTGGAATGCTCGCCACTCGTCGCAGGAGTTCTGCCTTGTGGCGAAGTTGTCGAACACGGATCACGTAAGGTGTCTCCTGTCTAACTGCTGCAACGTGTAGATGGTGTAACGTTTTGATGGCAGCATCCATATGCGACATAAATTCCGAAATGCTACCAGGGGAGTTACGAAGCCTTAGGCGCGCTCACCCTCGTGCTCTCGTCGTTCTCCCAGGAAGAGGGAATTCGTGAACTCGGCCCCGTCGTACAGCTGACCTCGAGGGCAGTTCTCAGGGTTTCGTGATAGGCTTCCGGCACGAGGTTGAAGAGCCGCTGAAAGCGTTCCCAAACCGCGCCCAGCCTCTCGTCGACTGCCTCGTCGGTCTTCGCGAAATACTCCCTGGGCCTCACAGAACTTCACCGAGCAGGTTCATCTCGAAAGCTAACCCGCGGTAGAGAACCTGGACGAGGGGCAAAAAGACGTCAAACGAGCGTTTGGTTACGCCTTCTTCGCTTCGCGTTAGAGCCACGTCAGATTGTTGGAAGCGCAGAGCGCGGACATGGATGCCGCTTTTCGATTTCGCCGATGGCGGATAGCATCTTACAGCGCACAAGGCCATGGGAGAAGAGGAAGTAGCCTCGCTCGAACTGCAGCTCAACGATCTTGTAGAGCCAGCGTTCGGATTGACTCATGCCCAGAGGGAGCTGATGATGACTACGCTTCCACCGCGTGACCCCATTGCGGAACTTCAGCGCAGTGTGCAGGAAGCGTTGACCCCCGCCGCCAAATGATCGCGCCCGAGTACCCGCCCGGCTTTGTCGTGCGCACTGAGGCGCAGATGGCGGCCTGAAACAATGGCTTCCGGTTGGAGTATCGAAAGTAGCGGCTGGCTGCGATACGGCTCGACCACAGCGCATGGCGAGATCTGCGTAGCGGGCGTGCGGCCTCGCGATTCTTGGCGGCTGTCAATCGATTATTTTTCGGCACGATTTGTCAAGCGGCGATCAATGTTACCGGAGACCCTTTTCCGTCCCGGTACCAGGACGCTTTGGGTCCAATCATCTCTCGGCTGGCCGGAAGTCTTTGCGTTGCCTTCAGCACGACTATCGTGTTCCCGATCTGGACCCGTGCTATCCTGCCCGTTTTTGGCGTTCCCCCCAATACGGTGCTCGCGCGTGTGTCGGGGAGCCTGATCGGCAGCAGCCCCGACACCATGCGCGCCGCCGCTGTCGCCGGCATCGGCTTGGCGATGACTTAGGTGGAGGCTGGCTCGCGTCGCCGCGCTTGCTTCTTGGTCAGCGTATCAAGACAGCGTGCCGTGGTGCATCAGGCCGTCGAGGACGTACGGCGCCTCGTGGTTCGTCGCCGACATCACCTTGATGCTGTAGGCCGTTTGTCGCGTTGCTCTTTGGACGGGGAAAAGTGCCGGAACGAACCGGTACTGCTCTTTAGAATGAGAACTTCGCCGCTGGAATTTCGCAATTATGCGGCAATAAATGCGAACTTTGCAGCTCATCTTTCGAATTGATACGCGTATTTACCGGGTGATTCCAAGCAGCAGCACGACAGACGGCCCACCATCTAATTTCAACAGGGTGGGAGTCACGAAATGCAGTGGCAGAACGTCTGCCCCTTCCGCAGTGTTGCCATTGACCAAGATTTGTGACCGGTTTTGCTGAGCTAGTCGGAGCAACGGGTTATTCGTTGCAAAAGATATGGCCGAAACTCACCCGTTAATCAGAGTAGAGGCGGCAGCGAGCTAGCTGACCGCGGCCCCGCTAACACCGCGGCGCGCGGTATTGCTCTCGTACTGCCGTACAATCACGACCGGCCGACCGACCCCTCGGCACAGTGCAATCGGCGTTCCGCCCGAAACCGCGTCGCGCCATTCGCCGCTGCGAGCCCACAGCCGATGCAGCCGATCCGAGAAGACAGCGATTTCAGGGCGCCGATAGACCCAGTCTTGGTGAATTTTGGGGCATGCGGGGCCGCCGATTATTCATCGGCCCTTGAATTTGGCTCGTTCGCCACCCCACGCCGCGTCTGCCGAAGCTGAAAAGATAGAGGACCCGCCTGAGCCACGAACCGGTCACGGCAGCGCGCGACACGAGCAGCCGTTCAATCTGCTCGAGCTGGAGGCGGGCGTCGCGCGCCCGCTGGTCGATCTCGACCCGCGACACGCTTTTGTTGCATAGGATTGCTTTCAACATGGCGCCCTCCATAGCGCACACGCCGCCGACCCGCAGCCGGGAGGCGGCCCTGCTGAGTTATGCGGCGCTGCTCCGTACACACCGTGTGACGTGGGTCACACTCCCGTAACTTTTTTTGGTTGGGCCGGCGCGGCCTCCTCTGCGTGATAATCCGGTTTATCGGCGGCTTACCGTGCAACGCGGCCCCGAAGAGCCTCTTCGCTGGGAGAAGATGGCGAGCTGCCGTTTAACTTGGTCCTTCGGGAATGACCAAGAAGCGCCGATTCCGGCCATAGAGCGACCACTTGGTCCTTCAACCCGAAATAGACAATGCGATGCGTTTCTGCCTATCGTCCGTCTAAAAGGAGGGGCACGTCATGTCGCAGATCACACCCGATCCGATCATGCGGATCGCGATAGGCTTCATGGCGGCAAAGCATTTATTCGTCGCCAATGAAATCGGCTTGTTCACCGGGCTGGCTCAGGGTCCGGCAAGCTTCACGAACTTGCCGCAATATGCGACATCCCGCGGCGCACCGCGGGCATCAGCGCCGATGCGATGGTGAGCCTCGGCCTCCTGGAGCGTGATGGCGATCGCTACCGCAATAGCGACACCGCGGCGGCGTTTCTCGCCGGACGGCCGGGCCCGGACCTCCGGCCGATTCTGCGCTTCTGGAACCGCATCAGCTATCCGGGCTTGCTCGCTCTGGAGGATGCTGTCAGAGCAGGCGCTGGGCCAGCGAAGTTCGGCGAGTTCAGCGCCGAGGAACAGCAGATTTTCTCGGCCGGAGTCGCAACCTTTTCCGCGGCGACGGCTGCATCACTGGCGGCCAATTACGACTTTTCGAGGCATCGCCGGCTGCTCGGTATCGGAGGCGGCACCGGCTCGTTCCTGCTCGCCGTCCTGCGACGGCACCCGGCGCTGCGCGGCACCTTGTTCGAGCTGTCGGGTGCTTGCGAAGTGGCGCGGCGTCGGCTCGCGGGCGAGCCTGAGGGGGTCCGGATCGACGTTGTCAAGGGAGACCTCGTCAGTGACCCGCTGCCTCCCGGACACGATGTTCTGTTGCTCGCGAATACTGTCCATGTGCTCTCCGCTGCCCACAATCTCGACCTGTTGCGCAAGCTGCGTGTCCAGGCGGCGCCAGGCACGCACCTGCTGCTTGTCGATCTGTGGATGGATTCGGGCCATACGCAGCCTCCGGCCACACCCCTCATCTCAGGCGAGTTCTTGATCATCTCGGGCTAGGGTCAGGCCTA
>JAFMSA010000418.1 GCA_017353855.1 Alphaproteobacteria bacterium | reverse complement strand
GCCGGGCCGGCGCCACTCCCATCACCGGAGGCAAGGGCGGGCTACATGGCTACATTGCCCGTTTAAGCGCTTGGCTCGAAAGCCATAAGCATTACCCCGCTTCCGCCCTCCGGCGGGGCGAGGAAGGGAACGCAGTCCTGCGTTTTGCGGTCGATAGCAGCGGCCGGGTCATCGACTTTGCGGTTACCAAGAGCTCGGGTTACCCGGATCTCGACGAATCGATCGAACAGATGATGCGGGGCGCAACATTGCTGCCGTTCCCGGCCGGGATCCCGCTACCTCGGATGGAGGTTTCGGTAACGATCGGGTTCAGCCTTCGGCGCTAGCGGACCTAGAGCGTCGCGTCCACGAGCTTGCCCGGAACCAGAAACGCCCGATTCCAGCGCGACCATCGCCCGGGAGCGGGCCTGCCGGGATTTCGATCGCTTCGCCAACACACATTGGCACCCGGGGGGGCGTCGATGAACTTCGTGGCGTTGTTGGGCATTGTGAATTCGAGCGTCGAGACGTACCCCAAACCCCGCACGCCGCAGTCCTCACTCGCCGTGATCACGGCCTCGACATTGATCAACCCGAAATTCGGATTGCTCAGCTGCAGCCTGCCCGGCAAAACCGGTTGCGGCGCGCATGAGGCGTCAGCGAGCGCCGCCATCGCCAGAAGTCCCAGCAAAATCCGTGTGGTCGACAAATTGGAGCGCCCCGCATCGGTTGGCTGCCGCATGTCTGTGACAGGCATTGATCCTAATGAACGCTATATAACGATCGCCTCAGAGGGTCAAAATTCTGGTCGCAGCAGCGGGGCCGGTCAATGACGAGCATGCCGCCGCTTTGGCCTTTCCGCTACCCGGCTCAGTCTATCATGCCATCTATAGACCAAGGGTGCTCCGTCTAAAGCGCAGCCTAGGGGAGCGGAATTAGCGCTTGGTTCGGTTTTCGCTGTTGATTGTTTGCGGACGGCGCTCCGTCGCAGCAGGTGCAAGCCATGGACGGCGCAAGGCGACCTACAAGCTCTATCCAAATGCGCCTCCGGCTGTCGCTCCGGCTACCCTGCTTGGCCGTCATCGGCAGCTCTGCAACGCGGCGTTGCAAGAGTGCATCGGCGCCTGGCGACTGGCACACGTCTCGGTTTCTTGCGAAACTCAGTGTGCCGGCCCCGACTTGCGCGCAGATCCTGAATGGCGCCTCGCCAATTGCTCGTCCGAGCAGATCGCGCTGCGCCGGGTCAAAAGGCGTTTGACGCCTTCCGCCGCTGCAAAGCAGGGGAAAATCCTGGTTCAACCGATTCGCAGGATTCGGCTTCAACAGCCATGTCGACGTCTGGCACTTCACGCCGAGCCCCGACTGGCGGCATGCTGGGCTGCGTCTGCAAGGCATCGGCATCATCAAAGCGCGCGGCTGCCCGCGGCCAGCTGGTAAGATCAAGCCGTACGAATTTATTCACAGAGCTGGGGGTGGCGTCTGTGGCTGACGCTTGAATTCGAGAAGATCGAACGCACTGGCGGGAATGCGGCGGGCGTTTTTTTGGGGCGTCGAGGCCTTCGCGATGCTTACGCTGCGAGACGGCTCATAGGAGCCAATCACCAATCGGCGCTTCTACCAGCCGCCAAAAGCCCACGAGCCGGAGCTCGAGCGCATCCGCGACCGCCTTGCGGTGCCGCTCCGCAAGGCCGCCATCCGGCTGCCCAGGCTCAGAGCCGGGAACCGCCGCCGCCGTCTCGATTTCCATTACCAGAAAAGCGCCGATTTGATCAGGCGCTTCGCGCTCATCGCGACCGAGCCGTTGCCGGTCGCCAACATCACCCGGTCAGCCAAGGGGACGGATGACATTCCGGGCGAGAACGTCAAGCAAAAGGGCGGGCTCAATCGAGAAATCCTCGACACCGCCCGGGCGCGCTTCCTGAAATTCGTATCGTACAAAGCGCAGCGGCTTCCGCGGACTTTCCCGGAATGCGGTGCAGTTCACAAGAAATTGGACGAGCGCATGCATGCCTGTTTCGATTGCGCGTATACTGGCCCTCGCGACGCCGCGTCTCGAGTGTGCCTCAATTGGGCTCTCAAGCACATCGAAGGGCGGGAATCGTCCGATGCGGGGTACGCTTTGGTAAGCGTAGTTCATTGAGTAGGGCAAGCAAGGGAAGACGGGACGAGGAGAGATTATGAGCAAGCGCATAGCGGTGATCGGCGCCGGTGCGATCGGCGGCTATACCGGCGGACACCTCGCCCATAACGGGTTCGATGTCACGCTGATCGACCCCTGGCCCGCACACGTCGAGACGATCCGCAAGGATGGGCTTGCGATCGAGGGCGTCACGCAAGAAGAATTCATCTGTGCCCGGCCCAGGGCAATGCACCTGACCGAGGTCCAGGAACTCGCAAAACACAAACCCATCGACATCGCGATGGTCGCGGTCAAGTCGTACGACACCGTCTGGGCTACCCTGCTGATCAGCCAATATCTCGCGGCAGACGGGTACGTCGTCTCATTGCAGAACTGCATGAACGAGGAGCGTATCGCCGGGGTTGTCGGCTGGGACAAGACGGTTGGCGCCATTCCGGCTCTACTGGGTGCCGAACTCTATGCGCCGGGCCGGGTCCGCCGTACGGGGGCGAAGGGCGCCTCACCTTATGAGGTGTATCGGGTAGGCGAGGTCCATGGACGCATCACCAGGCGGCTCGAGGAATTGGCGGCGATGATCGGTACCGTCGACAGCGTCAAGCCGACGACGAATCTTTGGGGCGAGCGCTGGTCGAAGCTCTGCGTCAACGGCATGGCCAACGGTGTCGCAGCCGCCACCGGCCTGTCCGGCAACGATATGAACCGAGACGACAAGGTCCGGCGGCTCAGTATCCGGCTCGCCGGGGAGGGGGTGCGCGTCGGCCAGGCGCTCGGATACCAGCTCGAGCATATTCGCATGCACGAACCCGAAACCATAGCGCGCGCCGGCGAGGGAGATCCCGCCGCACTCGACGAAGTCGAATCGGCTATTCTCGCGGCACTCAACTCGAATACCCGCAGCGAGCTCGCACGACCCTCAATGGGACAGGACATGCTGAAGGGCCGGCGCACCGAGATCGATTTCATCAACGGCGTGATCGCCGCCAAGGGCCAGGAAGTCGGCTGCCCCGCCCCGAGCCATGTCAAGCTGATCTCGGCGGTCAAGGAAGTCGAGTCTGGTAAAATTCCCGCCAGGCCCGAAAACCTCTACGCAATCTGAACGAATAGCTCTTGGCGTGTGATCCCCGGGCCTCGCAGGTTTTTTGATTTGAGGCGAAACCACGATGACGAGCGAGGTCACCGTGGTGACGCACCTCATAGAAAGCGCAAATTGCGCAGCGGGCGCGATCACGACGACGAGGCGGAGACAGGCGCACGCCGCCCACCCGACCGAGTCTCAGTGTACGGCAAGGGTAGGCTGCCCGGCGGATCGGCCAAGGCGAGTTCGCGCTGCGCCAGCGCAAGCAGGACCGGGATCGGCAGGCACCCGGCGGCGGCGTCCGGACCAGGAAAAGCCGGCGCCGCGACGCAAGCTCCAATTTTGCAGCCGTTGGGACCAAGCCGGCACACGGCTGACCACAATGCCCTGCTCCGCGGCCTTGCTCCCGGCTTCCGAGCTTGAGAACCCAGCGAAAACTCCGATAGCGCTCAATCCGCAGCCCCGGGCGGGTCAGGATAACTGTTCGAGCTCCAGCGCCTTGGCGCGATCCCGGACGAGTTTGCTTCGAGCCCCCAAGGGAACCAACCTGCCCGCGCAGACCGAGCAAACATTTCCAGATAAGGACCCTCGCACAGCGCCTCGATGCGCTCATAGACCTCGTCTGGCTTTCGGCTGTGCTCACGACGGGGTGAGACGATCAACTTGGCCACGTCCGAGCGGCGCCGCCTCGGCTTGCCACGTGTCGCAAGTAGACAGAGTTCGGGGTTTGCCCGCGTCCAGAAACCTAGCCCGGTAAAAAAGCTTCGACTATCATACACGAGTTTGGGCGCAGATTTATTCAACTTCGTCCAGTAAAACCCCACTGTTTTATAGGTGAAACCCCAGGCGTGAATCACCTCGAATGCCTTTTCCAGCAAAGGGTCGGTGGACCAAATTAGCAGCACACAATCCTCGGCCGCCCAATCCGAGACGGGCACGGCTTTGATCTCGGCCAAGGACATGCAGTCGTAATGCGCCTCGGGGCTTCTCCCTTTTCCCTTCCGGGAGTAAGTGGCGAAAGCCCACGGTGGATCAGCATAGATAACCTTGTAGTGATTAGACCGCGGCCAAGAATTCACCGGGCAATCTCCAGGGCCAGAAGTCTGGTGATAGCGTCCTCCCATAACTCAAGATAATCATTCATTTGAAGTAAAAGCCTGTAAACACATGCGACGACCTCGGCTCGATGACCTCGGCTCGGGGGTCACAACACGCTGCGCGCTGGTCGAGGGCCCGAGGTGGACCGGCGGAACACTGGCCGTCGACCTTCGCGCAGCCGATTTCTGTCAGCAATCAGAGCACATCGCGAGATGCGGTGAATGTCAATCACTGCCGCGACGAGCTTGGTCAGCCCGACCCCGCGCCCCGGCAATTCTGCCCTAATGTGCCTCTTCTACGCCTCCGCGGGCAGATCACGAAACCTTCAGCACAGAAAGAGGCGCCGAATCGTCGCGTTCCGATGTTCAAGAACCGGCGCGAGATAGGATGAACGG
>JAFMSA010000417.1 GCA_017353855.1 Alphaproteobacteria bacterium | reverse complement strand
GATCGCGCGGAAGAGCCGCTCGGCCATCGCCTGGATCGATGCGGAAATGCCGATGTAACGCCCGTCCCTCGTGCGAAACACATTGCGCGGCGAGGTCGTCTCGGAGCGGCTGCCGGTGCGTTCCCGCACACTGCCGGTCAGCCGGTAGATCGCCGCTTCGGTCGCGATGAACGAGAATAACGGGTCGAGCAGCGGCAGATCGATGACCTGACCGCTGCCGCTCCTCCCTTCAATCTCGCGCAGCGCGACCATAACCGCAAAGGCGCCGTAGAGTCCGGCGACCATGTCGGCCAGCGCGGTCGGTGGCAATGCCGGCTCGCGATCCGGAAAGCCGGTGCGGGCGGCGTAACCCGACATGCTCTCGACCAGAGTGCCAAAGCCCGGGCGGTCGCGGTAAGGGCCCCCCTGACCCCAGCCCGAGACGCGCAGAATGATAAGGGCAGGATTGTGCCGATGCAGAATTTCCGGACCCAGGCCCATGGCCTCGAGCGTGCCCGGGCGGAAATTCTCGATCAGCACCTGTGCGCCCGTGACAAGCTCGAGGAGAAGTTCCCGTCCGCGCGGTTCGCGCAAACTCAGCGCCAGGCTCTTCTTGTTGCGCGAGTAAACCTTCCAATGCACGCTGACGCCGTCGGTCTGCCAGGCACGCAGCGGGTCGCCGCGTTCGGGGTCTTCGATCTTGATCACCTCGGCGCCGAAATCGGCGAGCTGCAGGCTGACCATGTTCCCCGATACGAGGCGCGACATGTCGATCACCTGCACGCCGTCGAGCGGACAGGCCGCGCCGGGCTCGAAGGATTTCGCGCGCACACTCATCGCCAGACCTACCCCGCGGGAGCCGAACGGACGCACCTTAACCGCGCGATGGCCGAAAACCTAGGCCGGGGAGCGGTCTATTCTACCGGCTGCTCCTCGACGACCGCGGGCCGCGGATGGTTGCCCGCCGGAATGAGGGCGTGATCGGCCGCGGCATCGGAGCGGCGGCGGGTGCGAAGCCCGATCCGGCCGAACCAATGGCTCAACCGCTCCATGTAGAGATAGCTGACCGGGATCGTGAACAGCGTGAGCACCTGCGAGACGATGAGGCCGCCTACCACCGACACGCCGAGCGGCTGGCGCAATTCGGCGCCCGCGCCCATCCCCAGCGCGATCGGCAATGTACCGAGGATCGCCGCCATTGTCGTCATCATGATCGGCCGGAAGCGCAGCACACAGGCTTCGAAGATCGCCTCTTCCGGAGATTTATGCTCGTGCCGCAGGCGTTCGAGGGCGAAATCGATCATCATGATCGCGTTTTTCTTGACGATGCCGATCAGCATGATCAGTCCGATAATCGCAATCACGCTCAGATCGAAGTGAAAAAGCTCGAGGCACCACAGCGCGCCGACCGTGGCCGGCGGCAGGCTCATCAGGATCGTCACCGGGTGGATAAGGCTCTCATAGAGAATGCCCAGCACGACATAGACGGCGAAAACCGCCGCGGCAATCAGCATCGGTTGGGTAGACAACGACCCCTGGAATGCCTGCGCCAAGCCCTGAAACGAGGTTTCCACGGTCTTGGGCAGCCCGATCTCCCGGCCTGCCTGGTTGATGGCCTTGACCGCGTCGCCGAGCGAGGTCCCGGGCGCCAGATTGAACGACAGCGTAACCGCCGGAAACTGGCCCTGATGGTTGACGGAGACCGTGGTCGTCGTCGGCACCAGATCGGCAAATTGGCTCATCGGGATCAGCTGGCCGCCAGCGCCATGAACGTACAGCCGCGACAGGGCCGACAGGTCCTGCTGGTACTCAGGCGCTACTTCCAACACCACGTGGTACGTGTTGAGCGTGCCGTAGATTTCACTTACATAGCGTTGACCAAAAGCGTCGTAGAGCGTGCTTTCAATGAGGTTCGGGTTGACCCCGAGCCGCGAGGCGAGATCGCGGTTGATGCGGATCATCAACTGCGGGCCCGTGTGTTCTAGATCGCTCGCGACATCCCGCAGCCCGGGAATTGTCTTGAGCTTAGCTTCCAGTTTCGGAGCCCATTCCCGGAGCTCCCCCACGTCAACGTCCTGCAGCGTGTATTGGTACTGCGTACGGCTTAATCTCCCGCCAATCTGGATGCTCTGGACGGCTTGCAGGTAAGTCGTGATGCCGGGGATCTGCGCGAGCTGCGGCCGCAGCCGGTCGATGATCTGCTGCGCATTTGCGTCGCGCTTGCTCCGGGGTTTGAGGCTGATGAACAGACGGCCCGTGTTGTTGCCCGAGCTCGCCCCCCCGCCGATCGCAGCTCCCACCGTTTTCACGTCGGGGTCCTTGAGGATGACCGCTGCGGCTCGCTGCTGCAGGTCAGCCATTCCCAGGAACGAAACGTCGGGGGAGGCCTCGGTAAAGCCGAAGACGAGCCCCGTATCCTCATTGGGGAAGAAGCCCTTCGGTATCGTCACGAGGAGCCAGCCGCTGATCGCGATCATCGCCAGATTGGCGAGCATCGCCCAGAAGCGAAAGCGCAGCACGAACTTCAGAGACCGGGCATAACCGTGGACCAGCCTTTCAAAAGCACGCTCGCTCCATCGATAGAGCCGCCCGTGCTGCGCCGCTGAAGGATCCCGCAGGAACAGCGCCGCCATCGACGGCGACAGAGTGAGCGCGATTACCGCCGAGAGCACGATCGCGGCCACGACCGTCACGGCGAATTCCCGGAACAGGCGGCCGATGATGCCGCTCATGAACAGGAGCGGAATAAACACCGCGATCAGCGAAACCGTGATCGACACGACCGTGAAGCCGACTTCGCCCGCACCCTTGAGCGCCGCCGTCAACGCATCCTCGCCCTGTTCGAGATAGCGGAAGATATTCTCGAGCACGACAATCGCATCGTCGACGACGAGACCGACGGCGAGGGCCAATGCCATCAGCGAGAGGTTGTCGAGGCTGTAGCCGCCGAGGTAGAGCGCCGCGAAAGTCCCCACCAGCGACAGCGGTACCGTGACGCTGGGGATAACGGTCGCCCAGACGCTTCGCAGGAATACGAAGATCACGAGCACGACGAGCACAATCGTGAACATCAGCGTGCCCTGCACATCGGTAAAGCTGGCCCTGATCGAAAGCGAGCGGTCGCTGACCATGGAGAGCTTGACCGATGGGGGTATCCCTGCCCGCAGTTTCGGCAGCATCGATTTGACCCGGTCGACCAGCTGCAGCGTATTCGAACCCGGCTGGCGCCAGATGCCGATCATCTCCCCGATGTGGTTGTTGACCCAGTCGAGCTGCAGCGGAACCTCGGAGCCGTCGACCACCCGGCCGATATCGGCGATGCGCACCGGAGCGCCATTGCGGTAGGCGACGATGACCTGGCCGAGCTGGTCGGGTTTAAAGAGCTGGCTGTTTGCGCCAATCTGATAGGCTTGCTGCGTCCCTTGCAAACTGCCGACCGGCTGCTCGACCGTGTTGTTGCTGATCGCCGTTGCGACATCGTCCAAACCGATACCGCGGGCTGCCAGTGCGGCGGGATTGACCTGGACCGTCGGCGCATATTTCTGCTCGCCGAAGATCACGACCTGACCGACATCCGGCAGCATCGAAATGCGCTGCGCGATGTTGAGGTCGGCGTACTGGTCGAGTTCGTGCAGCGTCATCACGTCCGAGGTCAGCCCCAGAATGAGGATTGGCTGATCGGCGGGGTTCACCTTTTTGTAGGTGGGCGGGTTGGGAAGGTTTTTCGGCAGCAGCCCGCTTGCGGCGTTGATCGCGGCCTGAGTATCCGAAGCCGCACCGTCTATATTGCGGGAGAGATCGAACTGGAGCGTAATACTCGTCGTGCCCTCAACGTTGGTCGAGGTGATCTGATTAACCCCCGGCAGCAGCGCGAACTGGCGCTCCAGCGGCTGCGCCACCGAGGCGGCCATGATGTCCGGGCTGGCGCCCGGCAGGCTCGCCGTCACGCTGATCGTCGGGAAATCGACACTCGGCAGTGCTGCGACCGGGAGCAGGCTATAGCCGATGATCCCGCCGACCAGCAGCGAGGCCATCAGCAGCGCCGTCGCGATCGGGCGCCGGATGAAAGGTTCCGAGATATTCATCGCGGATTGACGCCGCCGGTTCCCGGCGGACCGGTGGTCACACCCGTGCTGCCGACCCCCTGGGGCCCGATTTCCGGCTGGCGTGCGTTCATTTCGCCCGGCGTGCCCTGCTCGACGGCCACTTTGACCTCGGGCGACAGATTGGCCTGTCCGGAGACGACGATCCGCTCGCCGGCTTTCAGGCCTCGGCCGATCAATGCCGTCTTGTTCTCGACCTGGGTCACGCTCACCGGCCGCACCTGCGCCCTCGACCTGTCTGTCACCACATAGACGAATGGTCCGGTCGGGCCCATCTGCACGGCCCCGGCCGGAACGGTCACGCCGTTTTTGACGACATCGAGCACGAGGTGGGCATTGACGAATTCGCCCGGCCACAGCGCCGCGTCCTGATTGGCGAACTCGGCCTTCAAGGTCACGGTGCCGGTGGCCTGGTCGACCTGATTGTTGACCACCTTGAGCACGCCCTTAGACAGTTGCCGGCTGTCGTCACCGGTGAATGCCAGGACTTCGAGCGGATGCTGCGCCATTGCCGCGCGGGTCCGCCCGAGGTCACGCTCCGGGATCGTGAAGGTCACATAAATCGGCTTGACCTGCGTGACGACGACGAGCGGTGTGGCAGCGCTGGCCTGAACGAGATTCCCGATATCGACCAA
>JAFMSA010000416.1 GCA_017353855.1 Alphaproteobacteria bacterium | reverse complement strand
GCCGATTGTAGAGTTCGGCATTGGGCTTCAGCGACGTGACCGCCATCCAATAAAACGGAAACAATGCCACCAGCAGAAAGAAGCCGACCGGCAGCCAGCATCGCACGACCCGCTCGACCCGGCCGTATCCGGTGACCATCACCCTCTCCGCATGTAGAGGGTCAACGCAACGATCAGCAGCGCCAGCGCCGGGAACATCGCCAATGCAACCGAGGCACCGAGCCCGAGTTGGCCGGCACCCATTGCGATATCGAAGGCGTACGTCGCGAACAATTGTGTCGCGTTTTGCGGGCCGCCATGCGTCAGCACATAGACGAGCTGAAAGTCGGCAAAGGTAAAGATGACCGAAAACAAGGTGACGATCAGAATGATCGGCTGCAGTAGCGGCAATGTGACGTAACGGAAACGCTGCCAGCTGCCGGCGCCGTCAATCGTCGCGGCTTCGTAGAGTTCGGGCGGCACTGTCTGCAGCCCGGCGAGTAGCGTGATTCCGTAGAACGGCAACCCGCGCCAGGTATTGATAAAGATGATCGATCCCATAGCGAGCACCGGATTGCCGAGCCAGGAAGGCCCGGGCCTCGGCACACCGAGCGCGATCAGGAACCAGTTGAACACGCTGAAGGCGGGATCGAGGATCCACATCCAGGCGACGGTGCTCAATACCGTCGGGACGATGAACGGCAGCAGGAGCAGCGCCCGCACAAGGTTCTTCAGCGCGAACCGCTGGTTCATCGCGACGGCCATTGCGAGACCACCGATCATCTTCAGCAGCGTCGCGGCCGCGGTGTAGACAAACGTGTTGAGCGCGACCCGCCAGAAGATCGGGTCCCGGAAGTTGGTCGCGAAGTTCTTCAGCCCGACAAAGGTTCCGGTATGTGCCACCGGGCGGTCCTGCAGGCTGAGCAGGATGCCGTAGAAGAACGGGTATCCGACAAGAGCCGCCAGAAACAGGAGCGGCGGCGCCATCATCAGCCAGCTGAAGACGCTCTCGCGGTCGAGCCGCATGGCGAGCGATGGCGCGCGGCGCGCAGGCCGGGCGAGCCCGGCAATGGGCTCGGAGCTCAGCGTCATCCGTTATCCTCCGCGGACTTCGATCCGGCCCGCCCGAGGCGAGAACTCCCTCCTCCCGTGCCGCGGTTGCGGGACGAGGGGGGTTAAGCAGCTGAGCGACATGCTCAGACAGGCCGGTAGATGTCTTTGAGCTGCGCCTCGGCGTTCTTGATCACCTCCTTCGTCGAGGTGCCGGTGCAGGCTTTGGCGAACATGTCGACGATGACGTATTTCGCGACGCTTTCCGCCAATTGGTGGTTCGGGGGCGCCGGCCAGCCGGGCAGATGCGCCGTCGCCAGCGAATCGCGGTAGGGAATGTTGCGCGGCTCGACTTGCCACATCGACGCATTGTCGTAGCCGTGCAGCAATGGCTGATAGTAGGTATCGGCCGACGCATACCAGCCGCCCAGCTGTTTCTCGTCGGTCAACCAGCGCAGGAACGCGCGCGCTGCCTGCGGGTCGGGCGTGAAGCTGAAGATCGAGTGGCTGATCGCGCTCATCAGATGGTACCGGCCTTTCGGCCCCGCCGGGTTTTGCGCCTGGTCAGTCACCTGCGCGATTTCCGGGAAATCGCGCTTGGCGAGCCAGAGGATGCTTTCGGCGTTGTTCGTGCAGGAAATCTGCTCAGCATACCAAGCCTTGTTGTTGCTGACGTCCGTCCATCCGAGCACATCGTCCAGCATCGTGTCGCGGAAGAATTTGCGCGCGAAATCGACAGCGCGCGCGGTCTCGTCCGAGTCGATCACGACGGTCTTGCCGTCGGGTTCGACCTCGTGTGCGCCGTAAGACCATAAGAGTGGATAGAGCCAGCCATGGTTGTCGCCAAAGCCGTGTCCGAGCTCAAACCCAAACGGATGGTCCTTGGCCTTCAGTTTCTTGCCGACCTCGTACAGTTCTTCCCAGGTGTCCGGAAATCTCTTGACGCCGACTTCGGCAAACCAGTCGGTGCGCCAGTTCATCAACTGACCGATATTGCTGAACGGGACGGCCTTCCATTTGCCGTTCACGATACCCGCCTCTTTGGCGACGCCGTACCAGCCGCCCTGCGCTTTGCCCGCCCCTTCGGCGATGTCGCCGACATCGAGCAGCTTCTCGTCGAACAGAAACGGGTAGAGCCCGAAAATCATCGTGGCGTCCGCCCCGGACCCGGTCTCCGTTATCGTGCCGATCCGGGTCGGCAAACTGCCCACGCTTGTCAGCTCGTAATTGACCTTGACCCCGGTTTGTTTCTCGTACGCGGGCGCCAGGGTTTTTTGAAAGTACTCGTCGAAGGTCTTGATGAAGGAGCTCTCGTGCAGCACGGTGAGCGATTCGTCTGCAGCAGCCGCGTCCTGCGGGCGGAGCACTGCCCCCGCCGCGCCGAGGCCCGCGAGCTCGAGAAAGCCGCGGCGTGAAATGGTTGTCATGTGGTCTCCCTTGTCGGCCGAGAAACTTAAGCACGGCAGCACCGGTTTGGGTGCCGCGACAGTTTATCGCCCCGCCAGCATACGGTCGACCATCGCGGGGGCAGCGCCGAGGTAATTGGCCGGGTCAGTCAGCGCCCGCAGCTTGTCGGGTCCGAGCGGGCCGGCGACGGCCGGGGTCTCCAACAGCACGTCGAGAAGTGCGCGGTCGGTCTCGAGCGCCGCGCGGCAGGCGTCGTAGACGAGGTCGTGCGCCTCGTTGCGGCCGGTATGCGGCGCCAGCCCCATCATTACCGCCTCGGCTACGATCAGGCCGTGCGTCATCGCCAGGTTCTTTGCCATGCGGCCCGCGTCGACGATGAGGCCGCCGAGCATGAATCGGGCCTGATTGAGCGCGCCCGCGGCGTACCCGAACGCCTCGGGCAGCGCCGCCCACTCAACATGCCAGGGTCCGGTCGCGCGCTCGAAATCGCTTACGACCGCGTCGAGCACGAGCCCGGCGTGCTGGCGCAGTACTTTGGCCGCGGCGAGGATCAGCTCGCACGAGATCGGATTGCGCTTCTGCGGCATCGTCGAACTCGAACCGCGGCCCTGCTCGAAAGGCTCGGCCGCCTCGCCGAACTCGGTTGCCGACATCAGCATCACATCATAGGCAATCTTGCCCAGGCTGCCGGCGAGCAGCGCCAATACCTGCACGGTCTCGGCGACGCCGTCACGGACGACGTGCCAGGTGATCGCCGGATCGCCCAATCGCAGTTCGTGGGCGAGCTCGGCGCGGATCTGGAGGGCTTTTTCGTCCTTGCCGAGCGAGGCGAGCGTACCGGCGGCGCCGCCGAACTGGACCATAAGTACGCGCGGGCGCAGCTCGCGCAATCGGTCCGCATGGCGGTCGAGGGCATACAGCCACACTGCGGCCTTGTAGCCGAAAGTCACGGGCAGCGCGTGCTGCAAATGAGTGCGCCCGGCCATTGGCGTCTCGCGGAATTTGCGCGCGAGTTCGGCCAGGTGGTTGCGCACGGCCGTCAGGTCCTCGTCGATTAATGCGAGGCCGGCGCGGATCTGCAGTACCGCGGCGGTGTCCATGATGTCCTGGGTCGTGGCGCCCCAATGCACGTAGCGGCCCGCGGCACCGGCCAGTCCCGCCAGCTGGCGCACCAGCGGCAGGATCGGATATCCGACGGTTTCGGTTTCCTTCTTCAGGCGGGCGAGGTCCAGCGCTTCGCGTCCGACTGCCAGCGAGTTTGCCGCGTGTGTGATCGCATCGGCCGCCTCGGCCGGGATGATTCCGAGCCTCCCCTGGGCGCGTGCCAGCGCTGCCTCGGCCTCCACACAGCGCATCAGGAGCGCGTCGTCGCCAAAGGCTTCGCGCATCGCCCGCGTGCCGAACATGTCTGCAAAAATCTCGGAATTGAGAGCGCCAATGGCCATGTGGCTTACGCGTTCGTCTGCGCCGGGAACTCGGACCAGCCCGCGGCCGACAGCTGCTCGAGCGCCGGGAAGCGCGCCTTGTATGCCATCTTCGGGCTGTCGGCGATCCAATAGCCGAGATAGACAAAAGGCAGTCCTTGGCGTTGGCACTGCTCGACGAGCCACAGGACACTCCACGTGCCGAGGCTGCGTTTGGGCTGCTGAGGATCGTAGAAGCTGTAGACGGCGGATATCCCGTCGTCGAGCAGATCGATCAGCGAGGCTCCGACAAATGCCCCGGAGGAGTCGCGAAACTCGGCAATGGCGGTCCTTACCGGGGTGTCCTCGATCATCTCCCGGTACTCGCCATAATTCATCGACGCCATATCGCCGTCGCTATGCCGCAGGCGCTGATATGCCGAAAAGAGCCGGAACTGCTCGGGTGTGGCGCGGGCGCCGACGAGGCGGCCCGAAAGGTCGCGGTTGGTATTGCGGATGCGCCGGGTCGAGCGGGTGTGTTCGAAACGGTCGACCGCGATTCGCACGGGCACGCAGGAGGAGCACCCGCGGCACGCCGGCCGGTACGCAAAACGGTGGCTGCGCCGGAACCCCGCACGCGACAGATCGTCGTAAAACAGCGAGGCGCCGTTCCCGCGGAGCTCGACGATCAACTTGCGTTCGGCACGGCCGGATATGTAAGGGCAACTGACGGGTGCGGTAGCGAAGAATCGAGGAAAGGCTGCCGGTCTGCGGCCCCTCGAAGCGGCTCGGGCGCCTCGCGGGGGCCGTTCGCGTTTATCTTCGTTGTCGGCGCCCGGGGTAAATTCCATTCCTCCGCCTCCTTTCCGCGCCGCGAG
>JAFMSA010000415.1 GCA_017353855.1 Alphaproteobacteria bacterium | reverse complement strand
CCAGCCGAGATAGTGCACGATCCGATAGAGTGCGGCCAGATCGCAGCGGGTCCGCCATTCGGCTTCGGTCACGTCGCAATCCGTCAGCTGCACTGCGGCTGGCATCGTTTTCCTCTCCGTTGGTTAGTGCGCGCCCCAGCCGGGCTGAGGCGGCTCACTCTCTAGGAGCAGGCGGCGCTCCGCGCAAGTTTTCGCAGCGACCTGCAGATACTCGATCCCGGGACCCGGCCCGTCCGGCCGTATCACGCGGCCAGATCGAGGATCTCGTGGACCTGCGCCGGCTGAGTGATCGCCCGGGGATTGCGGGGGACCCAGGGTGTGGCCATTGCCTGCTCGGCAATGCGCGGAAAATCCTCCCGCGCGACCTGCACCGCGCCGAGACTGCGCGGCATCCCGAGACCCGCGATAAACGCATCGAGCACCTCGGAGGCGTCCTCGCCGGAGTGGCCCATCGCCGCGGCGACCAGGGCCTGGCGCTCGGCGTTTACCGGTTTGTTCCAGCGCATGACTGCCGGCAGCATGATGCACGAAGTGTGGCCGTGCGGGATATCGAACACCGCTCCGAGCACATAACCGATGCCGTGGCTCGCACCCATCGGAACACCGCCGGCAAGCGGTCCCATCGACAGCCATGAGCCGATCTGGCAGTCGAGACGCGCCTCCAGATCGCTGGGATCGGCCTTGACCCGAGGTAGCCCGCGCGTAAGCAGCGCCAGTCCATGCAAGGCGTGCGCGTCGGCGAACGGATTTGCCTCGCCCGAGCAGATTCCTTCGACGCAATGATCGACGGCGCGGATGCCGGTCGACAGCCACAGCCATTCAGGGGTCTGAACGGTGACAGCCGGATCCAGCATCACGACACGAGGAATGATCTGCGGATGGCGGAACAGCTCCTTGACGTGGCGCCGCTCGTCGGTGACACCCGCAATGGCGCTGAACTCGCCGGCGGACAATGTCGTCGGAACCGTGATCTGGCGAACCGAAAGCAGCTTAGAAGGCGGTGGGCCAAGTGTGCCGTCGGCCCCCTTGACGGGCCGGTAATCGTCGAGCTCATCGGCCGACTGTATGCCGTTCGCCAGGCACAGCTGCACCGCCTTGGCGCCATCGGTCACCGAGCCGCCGCCGATCGTGGCGATCAGATCGGCGGCGGCTTCACGCGCCGCCGCGGCAGCCTCGATGACTGCCCGCCTCGGCGTGTGGGGCGGCATCCGGTCGAAGATCCCGGCGAACCGGTTGCCCAGCGCCCGGCGCACTTTGGTGATCTCATCGGTTGTGCGGTTGAGGGTGCCGCTCGCCATCAGAAAGACGCGTTCGGCTCCGTATTGCCGCGCCTCATCGGCGATCGCGGCCGCAGCAGGCCTACCGAACACGACCGCATCCATCTCACCAAATACGACGCGCCCTGCCCGCAGCATCTCGCTCCTCCCGTCCTCGCCGCCACGGAGTTATCTTACGAGCGACGGCCAGCCCCCGGCAAACTCTCCCGGCCGGCTGCCGCGCGGATAATGAGGAGGCAACGCATGGCCACAAAGCCCACGATAATCGCGTTGGAAGAACATTACCTCGATCCCGAGGTGAAGCAGCACGGCAGCCCGGGCGCGGCGCCGGAGATCGTCCGGCGGCTTGACGATCTCGACGCATTACGGCTGAGAGAGATGGACGAAGCGGGCATCGACTTCCAGGTGCTCTCGCACTCCATTCCGGGACTGCAGGGAGTTGATGCCGCTACCGGCGTACCCCTCGCGCGCCGCGTCAATGACCGGCTGCACGAGGCGGTGCAGCGCCATCCCGACCGCTTTGCCGCCTTTGCCGCCCTGCCGACCGCCGACCCGCGCGCCGCGGCCGACGAGCTCGAACGCGCGGTCGGACGGCTCGGCTTCAAGGGCGCGATGATCAACGGGATGACCGCCGGCGTGTTTCACGATGACGAACGCTTCTGGCCGATCTACGAGCGCGCGCAGGCGCTCGATGTGCCGATCTACATTCACCCGGCTCTGCCTCATCCCACGGTCATCGAGGCCTACTACAAGGATTACGTGCAGAAACACCCCGGCATCCTGCGCGCCGCCTGGGGCTTCACGGTCGAGACCGCGACTCAAGGCATCCGCTTCGTGCTGTCCGGCGTCTTCGACGTGTACCCCGCCCTCAAGATCATCCTCGGCCATATGGGCGAAGGCCTGCCCTTTTATCTCTGGCGCATCAGCCACGGGCTGCGCGGCACCATGAGCGAAAAGAGTTTCCGCGATATTTTCTGCGAGCATTTCTGGATCACGACGAGCGGCTTCTTCTCCGACCCGGCACTGTTGTGCTGCATGATGGAGATCGGGATCGACCGCATCCTGTTTTCCGTCGACTACCCGTTCGCGGAAAACCTTCCCGGTGCCGAGTGGACAAAGACGCTGCCGCTCGGCAACGAGGACAAGGAGAAATTGCTGAATGGCAACGCCAGGCGGCTACTTAAACTTTAGTGCTCAGCCGGCGAGGAAGCGGTGTGCGACTGCGGCGTGCATCGCGATGCCCACGGCCATGCAATCCTCATTCAGGATCATCCGGTTGGAGTGGCAGGGGGCCACATGAGCGTGTCCGTCATGGCCGTCGGGCATCACCCCGAGGAACATCAGACAACCCGGTAATCGCTGCAGGACATAAGAGAAATCCTCGGCTCCCATGATTGGTGCGGGCCTGTCGATGTAGTTGTCGACGCCGAGAAGATCGCTCGCCACGCAGCGGGCAAAATCGACAAATTCGGCGTCATTGACGGTGACCGGATAACCCCGTCTGATCCTCAGATCCGCCTCACACAGATGCGCCGCCGCAATGTGCGACGCGATGCGGCGGATGCCGTCATGCGCCCGCTCGCGCGCCTCCTCGGAAGTCGATCGCAACGTGCCCAGCATCTCGGCGGTCTCGGGGATGACGTTGTAAGTGGTGCCGGCAGTCAGCTTCGTGCAGGTCAGCACGACCGGATCGAACACGTCGATTCGACGGGTCACCAAGGCCTGGAGAGCGAGCCCGATCTCGAAAGCCACCGGAATGGGGTCGATGGCGTCCTGCGGCATTGAGGCGTGACCGCCGCGTCCCTTGATCGTGATCGCCCATGTGTCGGCCGAGGCCATCATCGGGCCGGGCCTGCCGAGGATGGCACCGGCTTTGACGCCGGGCCAGATGTGCAATGCGAACGCTGCATTGGGCCTCGGATCAGCCTCGATCAGACCATCCGCCAGCATCAACCGGGCGCCGCCATGTCCCTCCTCGCCCGGCTGGAACATGAACTTGACCGTGCCCGCCAGTTCGTCGCGGTGCCGATGCAGCAGGTGAACCGCCTGAACCAGCATTGCGGTATGCGCATCGTGCCCGCAGGCGTGCATGCGGCCCGGAATTTCGCTGGCATAATCGAGCCCGGTCTCTTCAGGCATCGGCAGCGCATCCATGTCGCCGCGCAGCAGGATCGTCCGGCCTTGGCGTGCTCGCGCTCGCGTGCCGCTGAGCGACACGACGAGGCCGGAGGTCGACGGCCCTCTCGCGATGTCCACCTCAAGGCCGCGCAGTTCGTCGAGCACTGCTTCCGTCGTCAGTGGCAGATGCAGCCCCAATTCGGGCTTGGCATGAATGCGCCGCCGCAACGCCACGGCAGCGGGCAGCAAGCCCCGTGCTTCATCGAGGAAGCGGTGCACGTCGGACATAATTGCGATTCTCCGCGTTGATTATTTTGGGTTGGACGGCACAGCTTACGGCAGATCGCTCGGCCACGCGACTATTCGCCGATGACCCGGAGTACGGATGCAGGACCTCGTCGCAGACATGCTCCCGAATGAACACAGGGTCCGTGACGCGAATATGGTATGCGGCTGGCGTTGCCAGGCGAGATCTGGTAGATTCGCGTCGAGAGAGGCTTATTGCCGATGCCGCCCGATAGAGTGCCGTCTTCTACGTGCCGGGCGGGCGGACCCGACCGTCCTTTTGATCAGTGGATTTGATGCCCCCGTCCCATTCTTCTGTGCATAGTCTCGCGGTCGATCGTTTCTTTTCCGACCCGCTCCTCGAAGCCGATCCGGAGATTGCCGCTGCGATCGCCGAGGAACGTAATCGTCAGGCTTTCCAGATCGAATTGATCGCCAGCGAGAACATCGTCTCTCGGGCGGTGCTGGAAGCCCAGGGCTCCGTGATGACGAACAAATACGCCGAGGGCTATCCCGGCCGCCGCTATTATGGCGGGTGCGAATTCGTCGACATTGCCGAGAGTCTGGCGATCGAGCGGGCAAAGCGTCTCTTCGGCTGCAATTTCGCGAACGTGCAGCCGCATTCCGGAGCGCAGGCGAACCAGGCAGTCTTTGTCGCGCTGCTCGAGCCGGGTGACACGATCATGGGGCTGGCGCTCGCGGCGGGCGGTCACTTGACCCACGGAGCCCGCCCGAATCTCTCCGGGAAGTGGTTTCACGCAGTGAGCTACGGCGTGCGGGCGGACGACGGCCGCATCGACTTCGACGAGGTCGAGGGGCTTGCGGAGCAGCATCGGCCCCGGCTGATCATCGCCGGGGGCAGCGCTTACTCGAGGATCATCGATTTCGCGCGTTTTCGTGCGATCGCCGACCGAGTCGGGGCCTATCTGATGGTCGACATGGCCCATTTCGCGGGCCTGGTCGCCGGAGGAGTCCATCCAAGCCCACTACCGCACGCGCATGTGGTCACGACGACAACTCACAAGACGCTGCGCGGCCCGCGAG
>JAFMSA010000414.1 GCA_017353855.1 Alphaproteobacteria bacterium | reverse complement strand
ACCGGCGCGCCGTGCTGGATGCCCGATCCTCCCAGCTCCGGCCCCTGCCAGGTGCAATGACCAAGCTCTCACCCACTGGAGAAGGCGGGTGAGGGTTGCGATAAACGCCTGCGGCGTTTACTAGCCCCTGATCGCTCGGTCGCCGGGATTCCTGACCCTCTCCTTTTGCAGCGCTGGTGCAGGGACGATTGCTCTGGCGCTCCGAGCCGTCGGCGGCTGGAGCACTGACCGTTTCGCCCGCATGGCCCCAGATCGCAATTTCAGTGATGCGGTGTTGACACCTTCGGGATTGTGGTGATCGCGATCGGCTGCAGCAGCCAGGTCCCCTGGCCGACCCAGTCGCTCAAGGTCGAGCGGCAAGTGATCCGCGTATTTGGACACCAACAGATGCGCCAGCATGCCGGGGGTGGCCCGCCCGCGCGGTGTCGGCAACGCCGGCGCGGCCGCCTGGGTGATCTCGTCGCAGTGCCGGCACGCGAATATCGGCGGGACATGCCGGATCATCCGGATGCGGCCGGGAATGTCGTCCAGCACCTCCGCGACGTCGTCGCCGAGCTTGGCCATGGCGCCGCCGCAGGCGGGACAGGCGCAGGCGCCATCCTCGGGCGGCTCATGCACGACCTCTTGCCGCGGCCTTGCTGAGTTCTTCGGCCTCGGGCGGCTTCGAGATCCTCCAGCCGCAGTTCGAGCTGTTCGATCTGTCGTGTTATCCGGTCCGAGGAGCGGCCAAACTGCATCCGCCGCAGCTTGGCGATCTGGAACTTCAGCTTTTCGATCTCCAGCGTGCGCAACTGAATGGCGAGCTTTGCCGCCTGCAGCTCGGCTGTGGCAGCCGCCTGTTCGTTCTGGCAGGCGAGCGCAAAAACGCGCAACGCTTCGGGGTCGGAAGGTAGGTCAGCCCAGGCCAGTGACATGCGCTGTGCTTATCGAACCCATCGCGGGAAGAAAAGAACAAACCAGGAATCGCTGTTATGTACAACAGCATGGGTCGCGGCGGCGCCGGTGGTGCTATCGTGCGCCGCCAATCCATCGCTTCAATCAGCAGCGCCAATTGCGCCGGCGTCAGGGTCACGGTGCCGTCCACCAGAGGCGGCCAGACGAATTTGCGCACGGTGGCCCGATTTGCATCGACAGGGAAGGCTGCCGCGAGGCGCATCGGTGGTGTGGTTTCCTGAAATTCGCAGACTGGAAATCGCCGGCTACGGAGTTTGGCACGGCGGATGCGATCACCTCAGACCCGATGACCTCCGGCTCAAAAACTCCTTGAAACCGTCGCGTGGGTGGCCGGCGGCGAGCCAGGTAGCGCGGGCGTGTTCCTCACTGTCGTAGCGCTCCCGCCAATCCATTCCGACTTGTTCGTGCAGCAAGCGTTTGATGCCTTGAACCATGCGCGAGTCGTTCTTGGCGATCATTTGTGCGATTTCGACACAGGTATCGAGCAACTGGGTCGCGGGGACGACCTGGTTGAGCAGACCCATGCGCTCGGCTTCCTCAGGAAGGACGGTCCGGCCGGTATAGAGCAGTTCCTTCGCCTTCGGCAGACCCACCAGCAGAGGCAACGACCAGGTCGAGTTGACCCGGCCATAGCTCGCCGCAAGAAACCGGAATGCCGTGCGTTCGCAGCCGATCCGCAGATCGAGCGTGGAGCTCAGCAATGCGGCGCCGCCGTAGGCGAGCCCGTTGATCGCGCCGATCAGCGGCTTGGCGAAAGTCGCAAGGTGCCAAGTGGCGCGGCCGCGTACCTCTTGCCGTGTCGCCAATTCCTCGGAGCTGAGGCCGGCCATCTCGTGAATATCGGCGCCGGCGGAAAATGCACGGTCCCCGGCGCCTGTCAGGATCACCGCTTTGATGCCGTCATCTGTTTCGTATTGCGTCAGAGCCTCGTCGAGTTCTCGCACCAGCGGATAGCTCAGCGCGTTCAGCTTTTCGGGGCGGTTCAACGTGATCACGGCAACGCCGTCGAAGCGCTCTGTCAGAATGAATTCGCTGGCCACCGCACGCCTCCTTCATGGCTCGTCGATCGTTTGACACTACGCGGGAGCCGGTGTTCACTCAACCGCAAGCAGGTTTTGGAGGGGCAGCGATGAGCGGAGCGCTTGAAGGCGTGCGGGTGCTCGAATTGGCGCGGTACCAGGCGGGTCCGCGGGGCGGCATGATCCTCTCCGATCTTGGAGCCGAGGTCATCAAGATCGAAAAGCCGGGTGGTGAGGAGACGCGCAAATCCCCACCGTTAGTGCGCGGTCAGAGCGTTTATTTCTCGGTCTACAACCGGGGCAAGAAAAGCCTTTGCCTTGATATGCGCGCCGCGCGCGGCAAGGAGCTGTTCACGGCGCTTGTCAAGACTGCCGACGTCGTGTTGCAGAACTTCCGGCCGGGGGTGATGGACAAGATGGGCTTCGGATATGATCGGTTGCGCGAGTTGAAGCGGGATATCATCCTGTGCTCGGTGTCGGGCTTTGGCCAATATGGTCCGTATCGCGACCGCCCGGCCTTCGATCCGCTCGGTCAGGCGATGAGCGGCCTGATGGCGCTGACGGGGAAGCCGGTCGGCCAGCCGCTCGGTACCGCTTCTTCGATAGTCGATCGCTATACCTCGTTGCATGCGACGATCGGCATGCTGGCGGCACTGCATCACCGCGACCGCACCGGCGAGGGACAGGAAATCGATGTCTGCCTGATGGATTCGGGGCTCACGATGGTCGAAATCCCCACCTCCTACTATCTGGCGACCGGCGAGGAGGGCGGCGAAGGCGGGAGGCCGCCCTACCGGGCGAAGGACGGCCACGTCGTGATCTCGGCTTCGGGGCGTGAGATGGGCTCGAGACTGCTGCGCATCGCCACCGGAAATCCGGACGCCACGGCCGATACCGGCGCGTTCACCGGCCGAATGGCGCTCGACGACTCACCGCGTAAATCGGTAGAGGCTTGGTGCCTCGAGCACACGGTCGAAGAAATCGTCGCCGCGCTCGTCGAGGCCGACATCCCCGTGGCGCCGGTGAAGACGATCCCGCAAGTGGCCCGGGACCCGCATCTCTGGGAACGTGAGATGCTGGTCAAGATGGAGGATCCGGTTGCCGGCGAGATGTACCTGCCCGGCGCTACGATCAAGATGTCGAAGACCCCCGGCCGGGTCGGCCTCGTCCCGACGCCGGGCCAGCATACCGACGAGCTCCTCTCGCGGCTGCTCGGATATGACCGGGCGACGCTTCAGGAGCTCCGGGCGAGCAAGGTGATCGCCTGACGGCGCCACTCGAGTATCCCGCCGGAGCGGCGAATACATGTGTCATATTTTTCCATTATGTCCAGATCGGGCAGGACACACCGCCCATTGCACCCGATTGAGTGCCTTCAGTGGGCCTTCCTAGAGACTTAAGATAGGGTCCGGTTCGCCGGATTGATCAGGCTCGGGTCGCTATTAATGCACATTTCCAAACCCCTCGTTGACCCGTCAGCGTGCCACCTCCGTTGCGCGGTATGGCGTGCGCCAAGCCCTCAGGCGATATGGCTCGTCGGTTCCCTGCCGAGCCACACCGGCCAGACCTCGGGGGCCCGGACCACGGACATGCGGTCGTCCAGATGCGCTCTGTAATCGGCGATCAGCCCAAGCGCCGCGAGGATCGGCGCTTTATCACAGGCCGGGGCGGCTATCTCGACGACCTCGTCTTCGGCGGGCTCGTGCATGCCGTGGTGCTACGCTCGCCGCACGCGCATGCAACCGTCGGACAGATCGACACGGCAGTGGCGCGGACGGCTCCGGGTGTGCTTGCGGTGCTGACCGCCGCGCACGCCCGTAGCGACGGCCTGCAGCCATTGCGTCCTTCGATGGAGGCCAATGCCCAAACCGGTGAGCCTTTTGCGTTCGCGCTGCAGCCTTTACTGGCGGAGGCCAGGGTGCGCTATGTCGGCGAGCCATTGGCGCTGATCGTCGCCGAGAGCCGTGCTCAGGCCCTCGATGCTGCCGAGCTGGTGGCTGTCCATTACACACCGTTGCCTGCAGTCACCACTGCGGCTGCAGCTCGTAGGCCGGGCGCGCCCGAACTTGCCAGCGAAGTTCCGGGCAATGTCTGTCTCGATTGGCAAACGGGCGATAGTGGGGCCGTCTCTACGGCCTTTGCGGCGGCCGCGCACATCGTTGAGCTCGAACTCGACAATCACCGGATCGTCACGAATCCGATGGAGCCGCGCGGCGTCGTTGGTCTCTGGGATGGAGAGCGCGGCCGGTACACGGCCTATGTTTCAAGCCAGAGCATTCATGCGACGCGGGACAATACAGCGCGAGCATTAGGCGTTCCTCCGGCTGCGGTGCGGTTTGTCGCTCCCGACGTCGGGGGCGGCTTTGGCTCCAAGAATTTCATTTATCCCGAGCACCCGTTGATCTTGTGGGCGGCCAAGCGCGTCGGGCGGCCCGTTAAATGGATTGCCACGCGAAGCGAGGGCTTTGTGTCGGACCATCAGGCGCGTGACCATCAATGCGACGCCGCCCTGGCGCTCGATGCGCGCGGCCGTTTTCTTGCGCTGCGCATCAGGAGTGTGGCCAATGCCGGCGCCTATCTCGTCAGCGCCGGCGGCGTGCAGACATTTCAATACGCCCATCTTCCCGGTACAGTATACCGAATTCCGGCCGTCGAGCTGCAGGTCAGCGCAGTGTTGACCAATACTACGCCGATCGGCGTTACGCGCGGACCGGGATTTGCCGAAGCGGTCAACATTATCGAGCGACTGATCGAC